>CAZUVG010000208.1:0-5687 GCA_964623765.1 uncultured Roseicyclus sp. | reverse complement strand
CGCCTCAGCGCCCGCGTGAAGACGATGGGCGTCTGATCCACGCACGTCATGACGTTGAAAAAAAGGCGCCCGGGGCCCCGGGCGCCTTTTTCGTATCCGGAAATTCCACGCCAGCTCAACGCCGTAAATCGGGCTGTGAGATTCGATTTGGGGACCCGGCTGAGTCAAGCGCGAAGATGTGTTGCGGGGCCAGCGCGAGTCCCGCTAGCCTTCTGGTGCGATTCAGACGCCTGGGGGGCGGATGGAGCGAGCGACGGGCGCCGCCCGGGTGGCAGATCGGGGATACCGGGTGGACAGGGCCGGTTACTCCGATCACGGAGAATTCCGAGCCGCCTGGAATGAGCGCCCGGGAGACAGGGGTGACATGCCGGTGACTGCCGTTCGGACGGGGGTCGGCCACTTTCTATCTTCACGTCTCGCCGCATTGGCCTCCACGACCTTGAGGAACCGGTACCGAGCGACCGCTCGTCGGCATGGGCCGATGCGCATGGCTGCGCATTGCCTCGTGATTGACGGGACGAGGCGAGGTCCCCGGCCGGATCGAAGGCCACCGGCGCGAGGATGCGACGTGCGATGAAAAAACCCGCATAGGTTCGGGGCGGGGAATCAGGATAGAATGGCCGAATGGCAGCGGCCTGGAACAAGAAACGAGGAACCGAAATGACGAACGAGACGTGGGGCCAGGTGCGCGCAGAACTCCTCAAGGCAGTGGGCAAGAACAATTTTTCTGCCTGGATCGATCCCATTACCTTCGAGCGGATGGACGGACGGACCGCTCTCTTCCGCGTTCCCACGACCTTTTTCGGTTCCTGGGTCTCGCAGAATTTCGGTGACGTGATCCTGCGCCATCTCTCCTCTGCCGGGGTGGGTGTGGACCGGGTAGAGTTCCGGGTGGGCAAGCCGCAGGCCACGCCCGACAACGCCAATACCCGCCCGGCGCAGGCTGTCGCCCCGGCGTTGGAGGCGACGGCAGCGCTCGAGACGGCGGGCGTGCCATCGTCCGCGGGCGCCGGGCACGGGAGCACGGCGATCCCTGCCGAGGTGCCTGTCGCGTCCGCAAGGGCGAAGCCGGCCGAGGACGTGCCCGGTGCCAACCTCAACCCCCAGTTCACCTTCGAGAACTTCGTCGTCGGCAAGCCCAACGAACTTGCCCATGCCGCCGCCCGGCGCGTGGCCGAGGGGCGAGACGTGACCTTCAACCCGCTCTTTCTTTACGGTGGCGTGGGCCTCGGCAAGACGCACCTGATGCATGCCATCGCCTGGGAACTCAGGGCCAACATGCCCGAGGCCGACATCCGCTATCTCTCGGCGGAGCAGTTCATGTACCGCTTCGTCCGCGCGCTGCGCGAGCAGGACACGATCAGCTTCAAGCAGATGTTCCGCGCCGTGGACGTGCTGATGGTCGACGACGTTCAGTTCATTGCCGGAAAGACCTCCACGCAGGAGGAGTTCTTCCACACGTTCAATGCGCTGGTGGAGATGGGCAAGCAGATCGTCATCTCGGGCGACCGCGCGCCCGTGGACATGGAGGAGCTCGACAGCCGCATCGCCTCCCGCCTCCAGTGCGGACTCGTGGTGGACATCCACCCCACCGACTACGAACTGCGGCTCGGCGTCCTGCAGCACAAGGCCGAGCGGATGCGTGCGCGTAATCCCAAGGTCCGGATCGCCGATGGCGTGCTGGAATTCATCGCGCGCAAGGTCTCGTCGAACATCCGCGTTCTGGAAGGTGCGCTGACGCGGCTCTTCGCCTTCGCCGACCTCGTCCAGAAGGACATCACCATGGAGATGGTGCAGGACTGCCTTTCGGACATCCTGCGCGCCACCGACAAGAAGGTGACGATGGAGGAGATCATCAAGAAGACCTGCGAATACTACAACATTCGCCAGGCCGACATGATGAGTGCCAACCGTTCCCGCGCCATCGCACGGCCGCGGCAGGTCGCCATGTTCCTCTGCAAGAAGCTGACCACGCGCTCGCTGCCCGAGATCGGGCGCAAGTTCGGCGGCCGCGATCACACCACGATCCTTTACGGCGTGCGCAAGATCGAGGAGCTGATGCAGCTCGACAGCCAGATCGCCGAGGATGCCGAGATCCTGCGGCGGACGCTGGAGGCCTGAGCCCGCCGGACCGAACGATCCGGGCGAGGCAGAAATGACTCGCCCGCGCCTGGCGGTAGCCGCCCCCGCGATCTGGGATTGACGCCGCCGGCCTGACCGGGAAACTCCGGGAAAACACTTGTGCTTGCGGGGGGAGCGGCTAGTGTCGTGTCCCCGCGACTTGTCGGAGCCAGGGCATGAAACTCTCGATCGAGCGCGCCGCACTCCTGCGCGCCGTCTCTCAGGCGCAGTCGGTTGTCGAACGGCGCAACACCATCCCGATCCTTGCCAACGTCCTGATCGAGGCCGAGGGCGAGACGGCGAGTTTCCGCGCCACCGATCTCGACATCGAGGTGGTCGACAAGATCCCGGCACAGGTGGAACGTGCCGGCGCAACGACGGTTTCCGCCGTCACGCTCCACGAGATCGTGCGAAAGCTGCCCGACGGCGCGCTGGTGAACCTGACCGAGGACAGTGCCGCGGGTCGCCTGACGGTCGAGGCCGGGCGCTCGACCTTCCAGCTCGCCACCCTCCCGCGGGAGGATTTCCCGGTGATGACGACGACGGAGTACTCGGCGAATTTCGCGGCGCCCGCGACGCTCCTGCGGCGGCTGTTCGACAAGTCGAAGTTTGCCATATCCACGGAAGAGACGCGCTATTACCTCAACGGCGTCTACCTCCACGTGGCCGACGGCGAGGATGGCCGGGTCCTGCGCGCCGTGGCGACCGACGGCCACCGTCTTGCGCGGATCGACGCGCCGCTGCCCGACGGTGCGGCGGAGATGCCCGGCGTTATCGTGCCCCGCAAGACGGTGGGGGAGTTGCGCAAGCTCCTCGACGACGACGAGGCGGAGATCGCGGTGTCGGTGTCCGAGACCAAGATCCGCTTCGCCACGCCCGAGATCACGCTGACCTCCAAGGTCATCGACGGCACCTTCCCCGACTATTCCCGCGTCATCCCGTCAGGCAACACGCGCCGGATGGAGGTGGACGCGAGCGACTTCGCCAAGGCCGTGGACCGCGTCGCGACCGTTTCGTCCGAGCGCTCCCGTGCCGTGAAGATGCAGCTCGACGAGGACCGGCTGATCCTGTCCGTCAACGCCCCGGATTCGGGCGCGGCGGAGGAGGAACTGGCCGTGGCCTATGGCGACGAAAAGCTCGAGATCGGCTTCAACGCGAAGTATCTCCTCGAGATCGCCAGCCAGGTCGACCGCGAGAACGCCGTCTTCATGTTCGCCTCCTCCGCCGAGCCCACGCTCATGCGGGAGGGCGACGACACGAGCGCCATCTACGTCGTGATGCCGATGCGGGTGTGAGCCCGCCCGTCCGGCGCCAGCCTGCGGGGCCGCCGTGATGGCCAGTTCAGTTCATGTCGCGCATCTCGCGCTGTCGCATTTCCGGAGCCACCGCCGCACGCGACTCGACTGCGACGGGCGGCCGGTGGCCATCTTCGGCCCGAACGGGGCGGGCAAGACGAACCTGGTGGAGGCCGTCTCGCTCCTGTCGCCCGGCCGTGGCCTGCGCCGCGCGGCGGCCGAGGAGATCGTGCGGCGGCCCGAGGCGATCGGCTGGAAGGTCCGCGCCGATCTCGCCGGGGGCGGGCTCGGCCACGAGATCGAACTGTCGGCCGAGCCAGAGGGGCCGCGTTCCGTGCGCATCGACGGCAAGGCCGCGCCGCAGGTGGCGCTTGCCCGGCTCGTGCGGATCGTCTGGCTCGTGCCCTCTCAGGACCGGCTGTGGATCGAGGCGGCGGAGGGGCGGCGGCGGTTTCTCGACCGCACCGTGATGAGCTTCGTCCCCGACCATGCCGAGGCCGTGCTGACCTACGAGAAGGCCATGCGCGAGCGGAACCGCCTGCTGAAGGAGGAGGTGCGCGACCAGCACTGGTACCGCGCGCTCGAGGCGCAGATGGCCGAGGCGGGCGCGGCTATCACCGCCAACCGGGCGTCGGCGCTGGAGCGGCTGGCGCGCGCGCAGGAGGGGGCGGCGACGGCCTTTCCGGCGGCCGAGCTGTCGCTCGAGGGCGACACGGGGCCGGCGGATGCGGCGGGGCTGACCGATGCACTCTCGGAGGGGCGGATGCGCGACATGGCCGCCGGGCGGGCACTGGTGGGGCCGCACCGCGCCGATCTCGCCGCGATCTACGTGGACAAGGACGTGCCCGCGCGCCAATGCTCCACCGGCGAGCAGAAGGCGCTGCTGGTGTCGCTGGTGCTGGCGAACGCACGGGGGCTGAAGGCCGAGACAGGGGCCGCGCCGCTGGTGCTCCTCGACGAGGTGGCGGCGCATCTGGATGCCGGACGGCGTGCGGCGCTCTTCGACGAGATCTGCGCGCTGGGGGCGCAGGCATGGATGACGGGGACTGGACCCGAACTCTTCGCGAAGCTCGGCGACCGGGCGCAACACGTGGCCGTCGTGGAGGAGGGTGGCGAGAGCGTGGTTGAAGAGGGGGCGGCGGCATGAGCGACGATTCGATGGCGCGGACGGCGGCATGTCTTTCGGCGCCGCCCGAGGTTCAGCCGAAGACGAGCCGGGGCGAAACCTCTTTCCCGGTCATTTCCCGCAGGCTGCTGTCGAACGGGATCCGTCGTGCCGCGAAGGACCGCGGGGTCGACGCGGTGACACCGCATCCCGTCTGCGGCCGGATGGGCTGGGTCGCGGTGAACGTGCCGTCCGTTGCGACACTCGACGGATTGCAGGGCTTGATAGAGGGCGCCCACGCGCTCGACGCATGACGCTGACCGCTGCGCAGGTCGCGCTCTATGCAGGCGCGCTTCTCGTCCTGTTCCTGACGCCCGGTCCGGTCTGGTTGGCCACGGCCGCGCGGGCGCTGGCGCAGGGCTGGGTGGCGACGGTGCCGCTGATCCTCGGCGTGGCGCTTGGCGACGCGGTCTGGTCGGTGGCCGCCACGCTGGGCCTTGCATGGATCGTGGGCAGTTACGGCTGGGTGATGGATGCGCTGCGCTGGGTGGCGGTGGGGGTCTTCGCGCTGATGGGCTTCCTGCTCATCCGCCACGCGGACACGGCGATTTCGTCCGACAGCCGCCTCAACCGCGCGGGCGCATGGGCAGGATTTCTCGCGGGGGTCGCGGCGATCCTCGCCAATCCCAAGGCGATCCTGTTCTACATGGGAATGCTGCCTGGCTTCTTCGATCTGACCGCGATCTCCTGGGCGGACGTGGCGGTGATCGCCGCCGTGTCGATGGCGATCCCGCTCGTCGGCAACACCGGGTTCGCCTTCCTCGTCGACCACGCGCGGCGGCGGTTCTCGTCCCCCGAACGCCTCGCCCGGATCAACCGGATTGCCGGCGTCCTCCTGATCCTCGTGGCTGTGGTAATCGCCCTGTCGAACCCCTAAATATTGGGTTCATGCGCGTGACATTCCCGCGCCTCGCGGGTATAAGATCGCGACACGAACAGGCAGAGCACCGCATGGCAGAAAACGCCCCCGCGCCGAACGAATATGGCGCCGATTCCATCAAGGTTCTCAAGGGTCTGGAGGCTGTTCGCAAGCGTCCGGGCATGTATATCGGCGACACCGACGACGGCTCGGGCCTGCATCACATGGTCTACGAGGTCGTGGACAA
>CAZUVG010000207.1:0-5706 GCA_964623765.1 uncultured Roseicyclus sp. | reverse complement strand
GAGTTCATCGCAGTGTACATGTCGGCGATCTTGCCCTGCATGAGCTGGAAGTTGCCAACCGGCTGTCCGAACTGGTGCCGCTCGCGCATGTAGGGCATGACCTCGTCGAGGCAGCCCGCCATGACGCCGATGTTCACGCCCGAGAGCACCACGCGTTCGTAGTCGAGCCCGGACATCAGGACTGCGACGCCGCGCCCCTCGGCGCCGAGGACGTTGTCGAAGGGCACCTCCACGTCCTCGAAGATCAATTCCGCCGTGTTCGACCCGCGCATCCCCAGCTTGTCGAAATGGGGCGAGGTGGAGAAGCCCGCCATCGTCTTTTCGACGATGAACGCGGTGATGCCCTTCGAACCCGCCTCGGGGTTCGACTTGGCGTAGACCACGAGCGTGTCGGCATCCGGCCCGTTCGTGATCCAGTATTTCGTGCCGTTGAGCACGTAGCGGTCGTTCCGCTTCTCCGCCCTGAGCTTCATGCCGACGACGTCCGATCCGGCGCCCGCCTCGGACATGGCGAGCGCGCCGACGTGCTCGCCGGAGACGAGCGGTGGGAGATACTTCTCCCTCTGCTCCTGCGTTCCGTTCAGGCGGATCTGGTTGACGCAGAGGTTGGAATGGGCGCCGTAGCTGAGGCCGACCGAGGCCGAGGCGCGGCTGATCTCCTCCACCGCGACGGTATGGGCGAGATATCCCATGCCCGCGCCGCCAAACTCCTCCGCGACGGTGATCCCGAGAAGCCCGAGCTCGCCCATCTCGCGCCAGAGCGCGTTCGGAAAGGCGTTGTCCCGGTCGATGTCCGCGGCCATCGGCTTCACGCGCTCCTGCGCCCAGCGGTGGACCATGTCGCGCAGCGCACCCACTTCCTCGCCGAGGTCGAAGCTCATCGAGCCAGAGAACATCGGCTCGCCTCCCGTAATTGAACGATCGTTCATTTCTACCCCGGCGGGCGTCGACTGTCAAAGGGCCGCCCTGCACCGCCGCTTGTGGCGCCGGACCTCGTCCGCGCGCCGCGCTGCTCCCCTCTCGGCGACCCGATGCCTGCGGAGCCTGCATCCATGCTGCCATTCCACGTCTACGACGTCTTTAGCGACCGCCCGTTCGCCGGCAATCCGCTGGCTCTCGTCGAGGAGTCGAACGGCCTGACCGACGTGCCGATGCAGACACCGGTGAGCCAGTTCGGGTTGTCGGAGACGATCTTCGTCCAGACGCCCGAAGACACCGCGCGCACGGCGAAGGTGCGCATCTTCACGCCGACGCACGACGGCATCCCGGAGGAGCCAGCCACCGGCTCGGCCACAGCGATCCGCGCCGCGCAGGTCGACGGTCCTGCACATCCGCCAGGGTGTCGAGATGGGCCGGCCGAGCGGCCCGCGCCTGACGGCGGAGGTCGCCTGTGCCGCCTGCGCGAGATCCGGCTGGCCGGGTCTGCGCGCGCCGTGGCCCAGGGCAGGATTCGGGTGCCCGGCAAGCACCGCTGACACGCGCCTTTCCCGCGCGCCGCCGGGGGGCTATATCGGAACGCATGATTGGTGATCTGCTCCGCCGTCTCACGGCGCCCGAACCCGAACCGCTGCCCTACGACGATGCGCGCCTCGCGCTCGCTGCCCTCCTCGTGCGGATCGCGCGGTCGGACGGCGAATACGAAGGCATGGAGATCGCCCGCATCGACGCGGTCCTCGCCTCGCGCTACGGCCTGACGCCCTTCGAGGCATCGCGGCTCCGCACCGAGGCCGAGGCGCTGGAGGCAGAGGCACCGGACACTGTCCGCTTCACCCGCGCGATCAAGGAGGCGGTGCCTTACGACGATCGTGTGAAAGTCGTCGAGGCGCTCTGGGACATCGTGCTGGCCGACGGGGCGCGCGACCACGAGGAGGACGCGCTCCTGCGGCTGGTGGCGCCGATGCTGGGCGTGAACGACCGCGATTCGAACCTCGCCCGGCAGCGGGTCGAAGCCGCGCGGGGATGATCGCGACCCTGCCGATGTACCTGCGGGCGGAGACGCGCGCCGCGACAGACGCCTTCTGGATCGCCATACGCGACGCGCTTGGCGCCCGCGGCATCGCCGCGCCCGCCGCGCTCGACCACGACATTGCCCCCGAAGCGGCATGGGCCCACCCGGACCTCGTCCTGTCCCAGATCTGCAACCTGCCCCACAGGCTGGCGTTTCACGACCGCGTCACCCTCGTCGCCGCGCCCGATCTCGGCCTGCCGGACGCCCGGCCCGGCACCTACTACAGTGTCCTTGTCGCCCGCGCCGACGAACCGCGCGCGGAACTCGCCGCCTTCGACGGCGCACGGATCGCGATCAACGGCCCGGACAGCCAGTCCGGCTGGGGCGCGCCCGCGGCGGCGGCCGCGCGAGCGGGCATCGCGTTCGGCTCCGCGCTGGTCTCCGGCGCCCATGCCGAGAGCGCCCGCGCCGTGGCCGAGGGGCATGCCGACATCGCCGGGATCGACGCCGCGACATGGCGCATGATCCGCCGCTGGGACGCCTTCGCCGCGGACCTGCGCGTTATCGCGCACACGCCACCAACTCCCGCGCTCGCCTACATCACGGCCCGCGGCACCGATCCCGCGCCCGTCCGCGCCGCAATGGAGGAAGCCTTCGCCGCGCTGCCCGCCGAGACGCGCGACCGCCTCGGCCTGTCCGGCATCGTCGCGCCCGATCCGGACGGCTACGCCGCGCTTCCCGTTCCGCCCGCGCCGCCGTGATGGGCAGATCGCACGGTTTCGCCCCGATTCGCGGCCTTCCGCAGGGTCAATCTGCACAGAGCAATTGCATTTGCGCGCTCGATGGGCGCAAATCGCCGGAAACCTGGCGGGGAAGACGACCTGACGTGACCGAGAATGCCGCACCGGTGATAGAGATCGCCGGCCTTCACAAGAGTTTCGGTGCGCTGCACGTGCTGCGCGGCGTGGACCTGACGGCGCGGGCGGGCGACGTGGTCTCGCTCATCGGCTCCTCCGGCTCGGGCAAGTCGACGCTCCTGCGCTGCGCGAACCTGCTGGAGGACAGCCAGCAGGGCGAGATCCTTTTCGAGGGGGAGCCGGTGGCCTGGCGCGGCAAGGGCCCCTCGCGGTATCCCGCCGACGGCGAGCAGGTGCGCCGCATTCGAACGAACCTGTCCATGGTGTTCCAGCAGTTCAACCTGTGGGCGCACATGACGGTCCTGCAGAACGTTATGGAGGCGCCCGTTGCCGTTCTCGGCGAGGAGCCGAAGGCCGTGGAGGCGCGCGCGCGCGCGCTTCTGGACAAGGTCGGCATTGGCGAGAAGTGCGAGGCATGGCCCGCGCAGCTCTCGGGCGGGCAGCAGCAGCGCGCGGCGATCGCCCGGGCGCTCTGCATGCAGCCCCGCGCCCTGCTCTTCGACGAGCCGACCTCGGCCCTCGACCCCGAACTCGAGCAGGAGGTCGTCCGCGTCATCCGCTCGCTTGCAGAGGAGGGGCGGACCATGATCCTCGTCACCCACGACATGCGCATGGCGCGCGACCTGTCGGACCGGGTCGTCTTCCTTCACGAGGGCCGCGTGGAGGAGGAGGGGCCGCCCGACAAGCTCTTCGGCGACCCGGCCTCGCCGCGCCTGCGCCAGTTCCTCAGCCACGGGCACGCGGCCTGACGCGTCGCACCCGGGGCACCCACTCCGAAGATCCACAGGGAGACAAACATGAAGCACCTGATCCTCACCGCGAGCCTTCTGGCACTCGGCGCCGGCGCCGCCACGGCACAGGAGACCGTCCGCATGGGCACGGAGGGCGCCTATCCTCCGTTCAACTTCATCAACGACAACGGCGAGATCGACGGTTTCGAGCGTGACCTCGGCGACGAGATCTGCGCGCGGGCGGGCTTCGACTGCGAATGGGTCACCAACGACTGGGATTCGATCATCCCGAACCTGACCTCGGGCAACTACGACACGATCATCGCCGGCATGTCGATCACGCCCGAGCGTGACGAGGTCATCGACTTCACGCAGCCCTATATCCCGCCGGCCTCATCGCTCTACATGGCGCTCGACGAGGATGCCGATCTGGAGGGCGGCGTCGTCGCGGCCCAGACCAACACGATCCAGGCAGGCCATGTCGCCGAAACCGGTGCAACGCTGATCGAATTCGCGACGCCCGACGAGACGGTGGCCGCCGTGCGCAACGGCGAGGCCGACGCGGTCTTCGCCGACGGCGACTACCTGCTACCCATCGCGGCGGAGGACGCCGACCTGATGATCGTGGGCGAGCCCGTCCAGCTGGGCGGCGGCGTCGGCATGGGCATGCGCGAAGGCGACGAGCGCCTCGCGGCCTTCGACGACGCCATCACCTCGATGAAGGAGGACGGCACGCTCAACACGCTCATCCTCGAATGGTTCGGAGAGGAAGCCGAGACCTGGTAAGTCTACAGGTTGGACACGATGAACTGGCAGCGCGGATTTCCCAAGGTTGCGGGCCGCGCTGTCAATCGCACTGGCGGCCGCGAGAATCGACATCGTGCAGGTGACGTCGCAGTGAGCCTGAACCGAGCCCTGCGACGCCATCATGGCAACCTGACCGAAGCCTTGATTTCAAGGGTGCCGTCGCCGCTTTCGGTCGCCGAGCGGCGGTCGGGATCCCATGACCGACGGATACCGGATCCGCCGCTACCGGCCGTCGGAGCCACAGTTGCACGGCTTGCGGGCCCGGCGTCAGGCGGGGCGTGCGCGGGCATGGAAAGACCGTGATGTTCGAGTTCTGCACCGACCCCTCCACGCTCGAGACCTTCCGGTGGTTCGCCTGCTACCTGACGAACGGCGCGCACATGCTGTTCTACCAGTCCTTCCTGGTGGTCTTCGCCCTGCTTGCCGTTACGGCACCCGCCGCGCTCGCCTTCGGCTTCGCCGCCGCCGCGGCCTCGCGCTCGCCGGTACCGCCCGTGGCGTGGATCGGCAAGGGCTACACCGCGATGGTGCGCGGCGTGCCGGACATCGTCTTCTTCCTCTTCTTCATCCTCGTCCTCGACCAGGGCATCGAGTGGCTCCGCCACCAGTTCGCCTGCCCGGACTGGACCGACCCGATCCGGCAGGGTGCGAACTTCCTCGTCTGCCCCGAGGCGCGCACGCCGCAATCAGACGCGCCGCAATGGGTGCACGAGACCTACGGCTTCGCGCTCGCTGTCTTCACATACGCCATCGTCTTCGGCGCGTTCTGCGGCAACGTCCTGTACGGCGCGATGCGCGCCGTGCCCCGCGCGCAGCTGGAAACGGCGGAGGCCTACGGCTTCTCCCGCCGGCAGGTCTTCTGGCGCATTCTCGTGCCGCAGATGTGGATCTACGCCCTGCCGGGCCTGAGCAACATCTGGATGATCCTCATCAAGGCGACGCCCCTTCTGTTTCTCCTCGGAATCGAGGACATCGTCTACTGGGCGCGCGAGCTTGGCGGCTCCCGCACCTCGGCCTACCAGTATCCCCACCCGGACTGGCGATTCTGGTACTTCCTCGGGCTTCTTGTCTTCTACCTCCTGCTCACGCGGGCCTCCGAGATCGTTCTGGCCCGCCTGACGACGCGGCTCAGCCACGGCCAGGCCACGGCCGCGGGCGAGGAGATGCGAAGGGCCGCGGCATGAGGGGCGCCAGCGTGAAATCCATGCAGCAGGGGCACGTCGGGGCGCGCTCCGGCTCGGCGCTTCCGGGCATTCGGGTTGGCCGCACACAGGCAGACCCGAAGGGAAAGGCTGCACGACCG
>CAZUVG010000206.1:0-5713 GCA_964623765.1 uncultured Roseicyclus sp. | reverse complement strand
ACATCGTGCGGGTGAAGCCCGGCGGGCGGATTCCCGTGGACGGGGTCGTGACCGAGGGGCAGTCGGAACTCGACCGCTCCCTGATGACGGGTGAAAGCCTGCCGGCCTACGCGGGCCCCGGCACCGCCGTCAGCGCGGGCGAGGTGAACCTGACCGGCCCGCTGCTCGTCGAAGTGCGCGCGGCGGGGCGGGACACGTCGCTCCACCGCATCGCCGATCTCGTCGCCGTGGCGGAGTCGGGGCGCGCCAACTACAACTCGCTCGCCGACCAGGCGGCGAAGCTCTACGCGCCCGGTGTCCATATCCTCGCCGTCGTCGCGGCCGTGGGCTGGTGGCTTTACACGCAGGACCTTCGCATCGCGCTGAACATCGCTGCGGCCGTGCTCATCATCACCTGCCCCTGCGCGCTGGGCCTCGCGGTGCCCGCCGTGACCACCGCCGCCTCCGGCCGGCTCTTCCGCAAGGGCCTCCTCATCAAGGACGGCACCGCGCTCGAGCGCCTCGCCGAAGCCGACACGGTCGTTTTCGACAAGACCGGCACGCTGACCACTGGCGCGCCGGACCCGGTCGGTCTCGACACCCAGCCCGAGGAGCCGATGCGCGTCGCGCTGGCGCTGGCGGAAGCGTCCTCCCATCCGCTCGCCGAGGCGCTTGCGAAGGGCCTGCGTGCCCGAGCCATCCGCGCGGCCAACCTCACCGCGGTGCGCGAGGTGCCGGGCTATGGCGTCGAAGCGGAGTGGCGCGGGCAGATCGTCCGCCTCGGCCGCGCCGCATGGGTCGGGGCCAAGGCGCCGGACGTGACGGCCACCTTCCTGCGGATCGGCGACGCCGCGCCCGTGACGCTTCGCTTCGCCGACACGCTCCGCGAGGGGGCGGCCGAGACCGTCGCCGGGCTGAAGGCTGCGGGCAAGCGTGTGATCCTGCTGTCGGGCGACACGCAGGGCGCGGTCGAAACCTTTGCCGCCCGCATCGGCATCGGCGAGGTCATCGCCGAGGCGCTGCCCGAGCAGAAGGCCGCGCTCGTGGCTGACCTCGCCGCGGAAGGCGCGAATGTCCTGATGGTCGGCGACGGGCTCAACGACACCGCGGCGCTCGCTGCCGCCCATGTCTCGATCTCCCCCGCCTCGGCGCTGGACGCGGCGCGCACGGCGTCGGACATGGTGCTGATGGGACGCAGCCTTTCGCCCATCGCCGACGCGGTGACAACCTCGGTCTCCGCGTCGAGACGCATCCGCGAGAACTTCACCATCGCGACCGTCTACAACGTGCTCGCCGTCCCTCTCGCCGTCGCGGGCCTTGCAACGCCGCTCATCGCCGCCCTTGCCATGTCGCTGTCCTCGATTACCGTCTCGGGAAATGCACTCCGGCTGAAGTGAGGCTCCATGGACGTCCTCGGCATCCTGATCCCGGCCAGCCTGTTCCTCGGGCTCGTGGGCCTCGGCGCGTTCTTCTGGATGCTGCGCCGCGGGCAGTTCGACGACCCCGAGGGCGACGCCAACCGCATCCTCACCGAGGATTACGACGACCACCCGAAGGACTAGGTGCGGCGCCGGGGTTTTCCGAAACTCCGGCCGTTCTCTTCCGGGAAAACCGCGCCAGGCCGATTTGGTCCGTTCAGGGGCCGAATGTTTCGCAGGCCAAGTTCCGCGAGGCCAGCCGCGCGCAGGCCCGGCTTGCCTGATCCTCGGTCATGCCGGCGAAGCGCGCCTCGAACCCGCCCTGACGCTGGACCACACGCCTCAGCGCCTCGTCGAAAGTGCCAAGTTCACCGAGCGCCGTCTGCAAGAGGAGCCTCTCGGCCGCGAACTGGGTCGGCTGGCTTCCGAGCGACACGCCATAGAGCCGCGAACCTGTCGAGGAGGCACGGGTAATCACCTCCGGCTCCGCCGGTGCCGGCGCCGGACGCGACGCTGCCGCGATCTCGATCTGCGGCCGGGGCACGGGGATTTCGCCGGTCGTATCGCCGGCTTGGTCGGACCCGACATCCGGGGCTTCGCTCGGCGCGGTGGCGACCGCCGCGGGGCTGGCCGCGGCGATGGCGGGCGCCGCCGAAGCGATTCCGTCGGGTCTCGGAGCAGGGACCATCCGGGCGAGCGTCGCGGCATCCGCGGCCGCCGCGCCCACCGTCCGGCTCACCGTCTCGCCCACGGTTTCGGCCACGGCGAGTCCCACGGCTTCGTCGATCGCCGCGACCAGTTCGGCGGCCGGGGCGGGCAGGGGGCGCAAGAAGGGCCGTATGCTGCGCGCCACGAGGCCGGAGGCGCTGGAGGTGCCGATGCCTGGCCCTTCGTCCTCGTAGGTGGGCAGCGGTGGCACGCGGACCTGCGCACGGGATGGGGCGCGCTCGAAGCCCATGTCGAGCAGTTCCATGATCCGCTGGTTCCGCCAGGCCGCCGAACGCCCCCCGAAAACCGTCGCGATGATCCGCTCCTCCCCGCGGATGGCCGAAGAGACGAGGTTGAACCCCGCCGCGCGGGTATAGCCCGTCTTGATCCCGTCCGCGCCCCGGTAGGCGTTGAGGACGTGACGGTTGGTGTTGCGGACTGTCGCGATCCCGGCATTGTCCTGCCGGCGGGAGAAGATGTTGTAATACTGCGGATAGTCGTAATGCAGTCGCCGCCCGAGGATCGTCATGTCGCGCGCGGTCGAAAGATGCCCCTCCTCCGTCAGCCCGTGGGCGTTGCGGAAGGTGGTGCGCGTCATGCCGAGCGCGCGGGCCGTGCGGGTCATCCGCCGCGCGAAGGCCGCCTCGGAGCCCTCCAGCGCCTCCGCGATGGCCGTCGCCGCGTCGTTGGCCGAGCGGATCGCCGCGGCCCGGATCAGGAAGCGGAAGCGGATCGTGCTGCCTGCCCGCAGCCCGATCTTCGACGGCGGCTCGGCCGCGGCGTTGCGGGATATGCGGACCTCGGTGTCGAGATCGATCTCGCCCAGTCGCACGGCCTCGAAGGCCAGGTAGAGCGTCATCATCTTCGTCAGCGAGGCGGGATGAAGGCGCGTGTCGGCGTTGCGCGAATGCAGCACCTCGCCGGTGCGCGCGTCCATTACCATCGCGGCGTAGGGGGCGGTGCGGGCCGGGCCGGCGAGGCCCATGCACGCGACGAGAATCAGCCCCGCAAGGGCGGAGATCATGCGTCCGGTAATCACGAAACTGCTCTGTCTGCCTCTGGATGCCGTCTGAAGCGGCTGTTGCGTGAAGTGTATGACAGGCGCGCGGGAAAATCCATCGCGGATTGCAAGGTCATGAACCTTCGCCTGCATCCTGGGATCCCGCCCCGCAAATGCCGGCGGGGGCGACGTTTGCCCGCGTGACGCGGCTCGCCTCAAGGTGGTAGAACCTGATCCGTGACGACTGAAGGGATCGCCCGATGAAGGACATTTTCGACGACCGCAAGGCCCGCGCCTCGGCCTGGTTCCGCAGCCTCCGCGACGAGATCGTGGCCGCCTTCGAGGCGCTGGAGGACGCGCAGGGTGGCGAGGATGCGCCCGGCCGTTTCGAGGTGACACAGACGACGCGCAGCTCGGAGGACGGATCGGACGCGGGCGGCGGCCTTATGAGCGTCATGCGCGGCGGCCGTGTATTCGAGAAGGTGGGCGTCAACGTCTCAACCGTCTACGGCCAGTTGGGCGAGCGTGCCGTGGCGGCGATGGCGGCGCGCAAGGATCTCTCTGGCCTCAAGGACGACCCGACATTCTGGGCCTCCGGCATCTCCCTTGTCGCCCACATGCGCAACCCGCATGTTCCAGCCGTCCACATGAACACCCGAATGTTCTGGACGCCGGTGGCCTGGTGGTTCGGCGGCGGCTCCGACCTGAACCCGGCCATCGAGTACGACGAGGACACCGCGCATTTCCACGCTGTCCTGAAGGATCACTGCGACCGGCACCGGCCCGAATACTACGAGCGCTTCAAGGCCTGGGCGGACGAGTATTTCCACATCCCCCACCGCCACCGTGCGCGCGGCGTCGGCGGTATCTTCTACGACGACCTGAACACCGGCGACTGGGAGGCGGACTTCGCGTTTACCCAGGACGTGGGGCGCGCCTTCCTGCCGGCCTTCGTACCTTGCGTCGAGAGGCGGCGGCACACCGACTTCACCGAGGCCGACCGCGAAGCGCAGCTTGTCCACCGCGGGCTCTACGCGGAATACAACCTCGTCTATGACCGTGGCACGAAGTTCGGCCTCGAGACCGGCCACGACGCGAATGCCGTCCTGATGAGCCTGCCGCCCGTCGCCAAGTGGACCTGATGCGGCCTAGGACGGCGACAGTCCCCCGGAAGACGACGTCGCCAGGCCGGCGATCTGCGCCGCCTCAGCCGCGGATCGTCTCCAGCAGGAGATGAACGTTCTCCGGGTCGGCGTCCGGCGTGATCCCGTGCCCGAGATTGAAGATGTGCGGCCCGTCCTTCAGGGCATCCACGATCGCCCGCGTCGCCTCCACCAGAGCCGGCCCGCCGGTCACCATGTGCCGGGGGTCGAGATTGCCCTGCACGCAGCCGTCGGGCTGCAGGTGCTCGGCGGCCCACGCGGGATCCACCTTCGTGTCGATCGCCACGCATTCGGCGCCCACGGCACTGGCGAAGCCGATGTATTCATCTCCGGCCTCGCGCGGGAAGACGATGACGGGCAGGCCCGGATGCCGCCGCTTCAGTTCGGCCGTGATGCGTTTCGCGGGCTCCAGCGCGAAGGTTCGGAAGGCGTCTCCCTTCAGCGACCCCGCCCAGCTGTCGAAGACCTTCACGACTTCCGCCCCAGCCTGCACCTGGGCGTCGAGATACTCGATCGTTGCCCCGGTGAGGAGGTCGACAAGTGCGCCGAAGGTCTCCGGGTCCTCCTGCCGCAGCTTGTGCGCGGGGCCCTGGTCCGGCGTGCCGCGGCCCGCGATCATGTATGTCGCCACCGTCCACGGCGCCCCGGCGAAGCCGATCAGCGTCGTCTCCGCGGGGAGTTCCCGGGACAGGATGCGCACCGTCTCGTAGACCGGTGCGAGGTGATCGTGGATGTCGTCCTTCCCCTTCAGCGCGCGCAGGCCCTCCGGCCCGGTGATGGTCGACAGCCGTGGCCCCTCGCCGGTGACGAACCAAAGGTCGGCCCCCAGCGCATCGGGGATCAGCAGGATGTCGGCAAACAGGATCGCGGCGTCGAAACCGTAGCGGCGGATCGGCTGCAGCGTGACCTCGGCGGCAAGCTCGGGATTGTAGCACAGCGACAGGAAGTCGCCCGCCTCGGCCCGCGTCGCGCGGTATTCCGGCAGGTAGCGCCCGGCCTGCCTCATCAGCCAGACGGGCGGCACGTCCATCGCTTCCCCGGCCAGGGAACGCAGGAGTTTCTTCCGGCCGGTGGCGGGCGCGTCGAACATGTAGGTTGTCCTTTGGTCGTTTGCAGATCAGGAATTGTCTGCCAGCATCAATCTGTCAACCCGAAGGCGATTGTCAAGCAAAGTTGACAGCACTAGAAGGACACCATGACGACCGATCTCCCGACCCCCGCCAAGCCACTCCGCATCGGCACCCGCGGCTCGCCGCTCGCGCTCGCGCAGGCCCGCGAGACGCGCGCCCGGCTGATGACCGCCTTCGATCTGCCGGAGGCCGCCTTCGAGATCGTCGTCATCAAGACCACCGGCGACGACCGCAGCCTGATCGACGCCGACGTGGCGCTCAAGACACTGGGCGGCAAGGGGCTCTTTACCAAGGAAATCGAGGAAAGCATGCTGT
>CAZUVG010000205.1:0-5719 GCA_964623765.1 uncultured Roseicyclus sp. | reverse complement strand
CTCAGCGACAGGAAGGACGGCCAGCTATCTGTCGTCGACGGTTGTCTCTCCCTGTGCACTTCGACTGCGGATTTCTTCGACATGTCTCTGTCTCCCTTCGGAAACGCCGCGCGAAAGCGCGGGCAGCGGTCGCTTCGTGGCCTTGATGCTAGGCGCGCGCCGGACGCAGTCATTGACGGCGGTCATCCGGTTTCCGGACACCGGGGGATGCACGGATCGCCCGGTCCGCTCGGCGTGGCCGGGCACATCGACACCAGCCAGCAGCGCGAGGCAGTCGAGATCGCGAATGCGGAACCGGTAGGGCGTGAGGCATTTCACGAGATCCTTCTCCTCGAGATAGCGCAGGGTCCGGCTGATCGTCTCGACGGCGGTGTTGGTCAGATCCGCCCAGTCGCGACGGTCGATCGCCATGGTCAGCAGAAGGCTGCCGTCCGGCAGCGGCTCGGTCGGCATGAAGGCGGTTGCCGAAACCATGAAGGCGACGATCCTCTCGCGGCTGTTCAGGGTGCCGTAGCGCCACAGATTCCCGAGCGCGCGCTGATGGATCTCGTCGGTCTCCCGGAGCATGAGTTCGAGGACGGCCCCGTCGGCCTGGAACGCGCTGCCGAGGCCGGCGCTGTCGTGCAGGCACACCTCGACGTCGGTGGCCGCCTCGAGATCGAAGGTCGTGACATGACCGGGCGGCCGTCCGATGATATCCCCCGGAAGAGCGAGGCCCAGAAGGACGCGCTGCCCGCTCGGACGGATCATCGACTTCCGTGCGTAGCCCGTGCGTATCACGCCTACGAGGCCCGGCCGAGCGCCCTGTTCGAAGAACGGCCGTCCCCGGGCAAGGGTGCGGCTGACGGGCCCGCGGTGGCGCGCGGTTCCGGCGGCCATCATGGCATGGCACAGCGCGGCCCCGCGGAGCCTGCAGCCCTGGCAGGCGTGCGGCAGCCCCGGGGTCGTCGTGCCGGATGCCGTCGCATGTGCCGGGGCGACGGGTTGGCTTCGCGTCGTCATGTCGGCTCCTCCCTTATGCCCTTCGTCACGGTTTTGCGGAGATCGGCCTGGACAGGCCGATCAGGTTCAGGTCCCGCTGCAGGAAGACGGCTGCGCGCAGGGACGCGGGCATCTGCTTGCGCAGGATGCCCAGCATCTTCGGGGCGGCGAAGATCGCGAGCCGCGTCATCTCCCCGGCGTGGTGCCGCGCCTCCAGCATCTCGAGCGTTTCCCCTGCGAAGTCCTGCATGTCGCGGAGAAGCGGATCCGAGCCGGGTTCCATCGCCGGGCGGCGACCGTTTCCGTCCCAGGCGAAGCTCCGGCCGGCACGGTCTGACCTGATCTCGCCCAGATTTGGCGAGGCGGACTTGCTGACGATCTCGATCGGCACTTCCGCGGCGCTCTTCTCCAGACCGCGCACGATCTTCGCCCGAACGCCGCTGGTCACGAGTGCCCAGGTCTTCGGACGTGGCATCTCCCCCTCCCGCAGCGGCGATTCAGGTGACCATGACAAGCTTTGTTGGCGCAACGGTCATTGATAGCTATCAACGAAGCCCGCAGTCTGCTGTATGATGTCCCACGGGGGGCGGCCTACATCCGCAGGCGGGCGCAATGACAGCCGCCCGGCTTGTGCGGTGCCGGAATTTCGGAGTCTTGTAGAATACGAGGACGACCCACAGGTGCACAGGTGTCACGCAGGATCGTCCGCCCTTGTCGATGTCCGGCCGGAGACGCGGGCCGAGCTGGAGGCGATGTGCCGGCCAAGGCGCTTCGCCGCGGGGCAGACGATCATCCCCGAGGACGAGGCGGCGGATTTCGTGGGATGCGTGCTGTCGGGCATCCTGCGGATGCAGAAGTCCCTCGCCGACGGCCGGCAGCACATCGTCGGCCTGCTCGTCGAGGGCGACATGTTCGGCCGCGTCTTCGACGGGGCGAGCGAGTTCTCTGTCGAGGCGGCGACCGACGTCGAATTCTGCGCCTTTCCCCGCGCGAAGTTCGAGGCGCTGCTCCGACATGCGCCGGACCTTGACCGCGCGGTCCTTCTGAACATCCTCAACGAACTGGACCGGGCCCGGGACTGGATGCTGATCCTGTCCAACCAGAGGATATCCAGCAGGCTGGCGGGGTTTCTCGTGCTGATGGTTTCCCGCTTCTCGCATGTCGAGCATGTTCTGGCGCCCCGCGATGGCGGGCTGGAGATCCGGATTCCCATCAACCGGACCGACCTGGCCCATCTGCTCGGAACGCGGCCCGAGTCGATCTCGCGTGCCTACCACTGGCTGCGGGACGAGGGGGACATCGAGATCCTCGATCATGACCGCGTCCTCGTTCGCGACCTCGACAGGCTCGCGAACCGGGCGGGCGAGGACGATATCCTCGCGATCCCGAGCGTCAGGGACCTGCTGGCCGCCGGGCGGTTTTCGCGTTGACGCCGGGCGGGCCTGCGGCGGCCGCAGCCGGATCTGCGCAAGGTCATGGCACGGGTGAAAGTCCTATCGGGTCTGCGCGCCGGGACATGCCGACAATCCGTGTGCGATTTCACGCCCTGAAGCCAGCGGGCCGGATGCGCGTCGGGCGGACCGTGTCGTCCGCGGGCGCGACAGGGCCGAGATCAGCGGCCACCTGATACGCCTTCACGCAGGTCTGCCTGGTCGTGCCGCTTGACGCCGAGATCACGCTGGCAGCGGCGGAGGCCTGCCACGTGCACAAGCTTGCGACCGCCGACGCGATCATCTTGGCAACCGGCCGCACCCGTGGCGCGACGCTCCTGACCTGCGACGCGCATTTCGAGGGACTGCCCGGCGTCCCGGATCGAGAGGATCAAGCGCTGACACCCGGCCCGCCGCTCGCCGCCAGTTCCCCGTTCAGCTTGCGCACCATTACCGCTGACGATCGGCAGCAGTTCGGCCATGGCGAGCCGCCCCGGCGTGCTGTCACGCGCACGCCCGGCGTCGCGGTCCAGATCGAGCCGCTTCGGCAATTTGACCTGCTGGACCAGCAGGAAGATCGGAGCGGTGACCTGGTTGCGGCCGGTCTTCGCGCGGGAGGCCACCGCCTGACCGCCATTGTTGATGCGGGCCTGGTCGGCGACGAGCAGGCTCGCTCCGCGGCGGCTGTAGACGAAGCGGAGACCCGTGCAGTGCCGGTGCCACCGGCCCATTCATATCTTCAAGATATTAAATCGCACTAAATCTGTATTTTACTTTGTCTTTGGCGTATCTATAGGCTGATGCGAAACGACACAAGGCTACGCGGTCACTGGTGCGGGGAGGCACAAGACCACGGGGTCGGACGCAGTCGGGCCGGTGCGCAAGGCGCGGCCGTCACCCGACTCTCGGGAGGACTATGCCATGGATGGCTCGCTCGCCGCCGCGCTATCGGCGCTGGCGCAGATTGCCGACCCGTTCCGGTTTGTTCTGCTATGCCTCGGCGTTCTCATGGGGCTGGTCGTGGGCGTGGTGCCGGGCCTGGGGGGGCTTGTCGGGCTGACGCTCCTGCTTCCGTTCACCTTCGCGCTCGACCCCTACACGGCGCTCGCGGTGCTGATCGGGATGCACGCGGTCGTGGCGACCTCCGATTCGATACCCGCGATCCTGTTCGGCGTTCCGGGAACCGTGGGCTCGGCCGCGACCGTGGTCGATGGCTACCCGATGGCGCGTAACGGCGAGGCTGGCCGCGCGCTGGGCGCGGCCTTCACCGCCTCGATGATCGGCGGGCTTTTCGGGATCTTTCTGCTCGCGGCCCTGATCCCGGTGCTTCGGCCGCTCATGCTGTCCATCGCCTCTCCCGAAATGCTGGCGCTGTGCGTCTTCGGCCTCTCGCTCGCTGCAGCCCTGTCGGGGCGCAAGGTCTTGCCGGGGCTTGCAGCGGCGGCCGTGGGCCTTGTCCTGTCGATGGTGGGCGAGGACTTCCAGTCGGGCACGATGCGATGGACCTTCGGGTCGCTCTACCTCTGGGACGGGTTGCCGCTGGTGCCCCTGGCGCTGGGTCTCTTCGCCCTGCCCGAGCTTGCCGATCTCGTGGTCCGCAGGACATCCATCGCAGGCGACGGACCTGCTTCCACGGACGGTCGCGGTCGCGGCTTCCGGGACGTGCTGCGGAACCCGGTCGTGTTTTTCCGATCGAGCGGAATCGGCGCCCTTCTCGGCGCGATGCCGGGCCTCGGAAGCTCCGTGATCGACTGGATCGCCTACGGGGCGACCGCGAACGGCAACGCCAAGGACGCTCGCTTCGGCCAGGGCGATGTGCGCGGCGTGATCGCGAGCGAGGCGGCCAACAACGCCAAGGAGGGTGGCGCCCTCGTGCCCACCATCGCCTTCGGCGTGCCGGGCTCGGCCTCCATGGCGATACTTCTGGGGGCCTTCATGATCCACGGGATCGTGCCCGGGCCCGACATGCTGACCACGGATCTCGACATCACCTACACGCTGATCATCAGCGTCGCGGTCGCCAACGTCATCGGGGCGGGCCTTTGCTTCCTGTTCGCGCCCGCGCTCGCACGGGTTGCGCTTATCCCGATCGGCATCCTCGCGCCCGTCGTGCTCGGCATCGTCTTCATCGGCGCCTTCCAGGGCGCGCACCAGTGGGGCGACCTCGTTGTTCTGCTCGGGGCGGGCGTCGTGGGGTACATCATGCGGCTTCTGGCATGGCCGCGGCCGCCGCTCCTGCTCGGCTTCGTTCTTGGGACGCTGATCGAACGCTACCTCGCGACCTCCATCCAGATCTACGACTGGCATTTCCTGCTGCGCCCGGCCGTGCTCGTGATCCTGCTGGTGACGCTGTGGGGTGTGCTGTCGCCGGTATGGCGGCCGATGCTGGACCGCGCGCGACACGGACGCCCGCAGCAAACCATGCGCCTGGGCTTCCGCAGCGACCGGATCGGGCCGGAGACCGCCTTCGCGGCACTGGTTGGCGCCTTCTTCGCGCTCGTCCTGCTCGACATCGCCGAATGGCCGTCCGGGGCCCGGACCGCGCCGCAGATCGTGGCGTTCGCGGGGGCGCTCGTCGTCGGCGTCTTCCTCGTCCGCCAACTCTTCGTGACGATGGAAGAGGCCGCGCCCGCGGTCGCCACGCAAGGCAATGGGAGTGCCGCGATGGGTCCCGGCGGCACTGCGCCCGAAGGGCGCCGCGAGAAGGCAGATACCGACCTGAAGCTCAACTTCGGCGGGCTGGACAGCAAGACCGTCGCCCGGCGGAGCTTCGGATACTTCGGCTGGCTCTTCGGCTATGCAGCGCTGGCCCTGACCATCGGGCCGATCCCCGCGCTGCCGATCTGGGTCGCGGCCTACATGATGCTGGATTACCGGCAGAGCTGGCGGCTCGCCCTGCCGGTGGCGCTGGTCCTCTTCGGCGCAATCTACGGGCTGTTCGACCAGGTGCTCAACATCACCTTCCCGCAGCCCTTCTTCCCGATTCTCTGACCGGCCCCGCCGCGCATGCGAAAGACGTGACGAACCACGAAAAGGAGCGAATACATGAGCCTCGACACTGCCCCGGCCCGCGCCTACCCCGACCTTCACGATCATATCGAGACGCTCGACAAGGCCGGCCTTCTGATCCGGGTCGACCGGGAGATCAACAAGGACACCGAGATGCATCCCCTGGTGCGCTGGCAGTTCCGCGGCGGCATTCCCGAGGACGAGCGCAAGGCGTTCCTGTTCACCAACGTCGTGGACAGCAAGGCAATGGAATTGCGGTAGAGCTTGTCTCTACCGTCTGAGTTAATAGGAGCAAGTAC
>CAZUVG010000204.1:4743-5730 GCA_964623765.1 uncultured Roseicyclus sp. | reverse complement strand
GCGCCGCTATCGGCAATTTCGACGGCGTCCATCTCGGCCATCAGGCGGTGATCGCGATCGCACGCGAGGAGGCCGAGCGGCTCGGCGCGCCGCTCGGAGTCGTGACGTTCGAACCGCATCCGCGGGAATACTTCGCGCCGGCGACGCCGCCGTTCAGGCTGATGAACGCCGAGGCCAAGGCGCATCGGCTGGAGAAGCTCGGCGTCGGGCGGCTCTATGAGCTGAACTTCAACAAGGTGCTGTCGGGGCTTTCGCCGCACGACTTCGCCCGGGACGTGCTGTCGACGGGCCTCGGCCTCGCGCATGTGGTCGTGGGCAGCGACTTCTGTTTCGGCAAGGGCCGGACCGGGACCGCAGCCGACCTCGAAGCGTTCGGCGCCGAGATGGGCTTCGGCGTGACGGTCACGCCGCTTCTCGAGACCGGTGGCGTCGAAGTGTCCTCCACCCGGATCCGCGAGGCTCTGAGCGATGGCCGCCCCCGCGACGCGGCGCGGATGCTGGGCCATCTCCACAGGATCGAGGGCGAGGTCGTCAAGGGCGACCAGCGCGGCCGTGAACTCGGCTATCCCACCGCGAACATGTCGATCGCGGGGCTCCACCCGCCGAAGTTCGGCGTCTACGCCGTGAAGGCGGACGTCCTCACCGGCCCCCACGCGGGGCGCTACGACGCCGTCGCGTCGCTGGGGGTCCGGCCGATGTTCGGGGTGAACCTGCCGAACCTCGAGACGTTCCTCTTCGACTTCAAGGGCGATCTCTACGGGGCGCATCTGTCGGTGGCGCTGGTCGAGTACCTGCGACCGGAGATCGCCTTCGAAAGCGTGGATGCCCTGATCTCCAGGATGGACGTCGACAGCGCCGAGGCACGACGAATCCTCGCGGACATGGACGACGGCTGACGATCTTCGACAATGCGAGGACCAATGCCGCCGGACGCCAGCCCTGTCCGGTCGTGGGCGCCTCGATGCCCCGCCCCGCGATTGTCCTTGC
>CAZUVG010000204.1:0-4733 GCA_964623765.1 uncultured Roseicyclus sp. | reverse complement strand
ATCCAGTAGCGCGGTCGTCAGCGCGCATGTCAGAAACCGGGCGCCCGGCCTCTCGTCGGGCGACCGTATGCCTGTCTGGCGCTAACATTCCCCTTGTTTGCGCTAACCTCTTCAACCGGCTGTTTTCATTGAGGAATGCCTCCGGTATCAGCGATGGGGAGACTGTCCCGAACGCAGAGGAACCGCCGTGGCCATCGACAAGGGTAGGGTTAACCCGGACTTCACGCTCCGCCACCAGGGCATCGAGGGCTACGCGACCGCCTTCTACAACCTCACCGAGCCGGACCTCGTCGCGCGCGCGCTGGCCCGCGGCGAGGGCGAACTCGGCGTCGGCGGCACCCTGCTCGTCACCACCGGCAAGTTCACCGGCCGTTCGCCCAAGGACAAGCACGTCGTCGTCTCTCCCACCACCGAGGACACCGTCTGGTGGGACCGCAACGCCCGCATGGAGCGCGCCGCCTTCGACCGGCTCCACGCCGACATGCTCGCCCATGCCAAGGATCGCGACCTCTTCGTCCAGGATCTCCACGGCGGGGCCGATCCGGCCTACCGGATCAAGGTGCGGGTCGTCTCCGAACTGACCTGGCACAGCCTGTTCATCCGCCACCTGCTGATCCGGCCCGCGCGCGACGAACTCGACGGCTTCACCGCCGACTTCACCATCGTCAACCTGCCGAGCTTCTCCGCCGATCCCGAGCGCCACGGCTGCCGGACCGAGACGGTCATCGCGATCGATTTCGACCGCAAGCTCGTGCTCGTGGGCGGCACCGAATACGCCGGCGAGAACAAGAAGGCCGTCTTCACGCTCCTCAACTACCTGCTGCCGGAGAAGGACGTGATGCCGATGCACTGCTCGGCCAACCACGCCAGGGGCAATCCGGTCGACGCGGCGATCTTCTTCGGCCTTTCGGGCACAGGCAAGACCACGCTCTCGGCCGATCCCAACCGCACGCTGGTCGGCGACGACGAGCACGGCTGGTCGGATCGCGGCATCTTCAACTTCGAAGGCGGCTGCTACGCCAAGACGATCAGCCTCTCGCCGCAGGCCGAGCCCGAGATCCACGCCGCCACCTCCAAGTTCGCGACCGTCATCGAGAACATGGTCTACGACCCGGACACCAGGGAGCTCGACTTCGAGGACGACAGCCTGACCGCGAACATGCGGGCGGCCTACCCGATGCACTACATCTCGAACTCGTCGGAGACCGGCGTCGCGAGCCATCCCAAGAACGTCGTCATGCTGACCTGCGACGCCTTCGGGGTGATGCCGCCGATCGCCCGGCTCACCCCGGCGCAGGCGATGTACCACTTCCTGTCGGGCTTCACCTCCAAGGCCGCGGGCACCGAGCGCGGGGTCACCGCGCCCGAGCCCACGTTCTCGACCTGCTTCGGCGCCCCCTTCCTGCCAAGGCGGCCCGAGGTCTACGGCCAGCTCCTGCGCGACAAGATCGCCACCTACGGCTCGACCTGCTGGCTGGTGAACACCGGCTGGACCGGCGGCGCCTACGGCACGGGCAGGCGGATGCCGATCGCGGCGACCCGAGCGCTGCTGACCGCGGCGCTCGACGGATCCTTGAACTCGGGGCGGTTCCGGAAGGACACGCATTTCGGTTTCGACGTGCCGGTGACCTGCCATGGCGTCGACGATGCGCTTTTGGACCCGCGGCAGACCTGGGCCGACCGCGACGCCTACGACCGACAGGCAGGAAAGCTCGTGAACATGTTCGCGGAGAACTTCGCGCAATACGCACCCTACATCGGCGACGACGTGAAGGACGCGGCCATCGGCTGAAGCCGGCTATCGTCGCGGCAACGGCACGCGCCGGTGCTACCGCCGCGGCCCCGGGCAGGCACGACCATGCCGCTGCCGATCCTCCGCCCCTCCCCAAGGCCGCGAATCTCGTACTCGCCGGGCTGATCGGCGCCGCTCGGGGGACAGAACCCGGCAGTCCCGGCGAAGCGGCCCGCCTGCCTCGTTTGCACCGCGCAACATCGGGGCCCGCCGCGCGCATCTTCGACCGGACTGTGAGCGGCATCGAGCGGACACTCTACTCCAACGACATTGACGCGGCCGAGACCAGGGCCTTTGCGGGCGGCCTCGGCATCGTCCGGCCGTCCTTGCGCGGGTCGGCACGGGCAGTTTCGGCAATTGCCGGGTCCGACCGGGCTGCTACACTGTTCGCGGTATCGGCACGGACAGGACCCATGATCCGCGCGCTCATCGTCCCGACGCTCGGCCTCTGGGCCGCCCTCGCGGTTCCCGCGGCCGGTCAGGATTCAACCGGGGAGATCGGGCGGGACGCCGGCATCAGGGTGGATCCCGATCTGATCGCCGAACTCGTCTACGGCATCTATTGTTCAGAGGAGCCGATCCGTACCGAGGAGGCGCCCGAAACCGCCTCGGGCGTCATCAACATCGTGCCGGGCCTGCCGCGCATCCGCTTCGCGCAGCAGATCGTGCCAGCGACGCTCGACATCGGTTTCGGCGTGCTCAGCCGGGCGCCCGACGGGATGGTGCACGACAACGTCACGATCACCGTGACGCACCCGCCCTTCCCCGGCAGCGGGATCGAGGTCGAGCGCTGGACCACGCGGCTAGGCTGGGAGGAGTTCAACCTCACCGGCTTCTCCTTCGACATGCCGGAGGAACTCGTCACCGGTCCGTGGACATTCACCGCCACGTCCGGGGGCCGAGAGCTTTTCCACGTCGCCTTCGAGGTCGTGCAGCCCGACGTGGCCTCGCCGGTTCTGGCGGAATGCCAGCCGGGGTTCACCTCCTGAGGATCAGCCCACCAATCCGCGGCGCACGAGGTTGGCGCCGGCAATGGTCAGGATGATCAGGGTGACCTTCCGGAACCTCTCGGGATCGAGCCGGTCGGACAGCCGGAAGCCCAGCTGCATGCCGAGAAAGGCCGGCACCAGCAACGCGGCCGAGAACGGCGCCGTCGTCGCGTTCAGCACCCCCGACTGGACGTGGCCCGCGAACAGGCTGATGGAACCGACGCCGTAGACCACGCCCTGAACGAGGATCTGCTTTGCCTTCGGCGTCTCCAGCGCGATCAGGTAGAGAAGCGTCGGCGGCCCCCATGTCCCCGTCAGCCCGCCGAGGCCGCCCGCGATCAGCCCCACGCCCCATTCCGCGAGACGCCGTCGGTTTTCCGGCACGCGGAAGCGCACGCCGAACAGCTGGACAAGCGACAACACGACGACGGGAACGCCAAGGATCAGGTAAAAGGTGCGGGTGGGCACGAAGGCGATGAACTGCGCGACGATGACGATCGTGACGCAGACGATCAGGATGTAGCGCCAGTATTCGCGCGCCGCGGCCAGTGCCTCCGCGCGGCCGAAGCGGAACGCCTGAAGCGCATTGGACATGACCACCGGCAGGATGATACCGGCCACCGCGACGAGCGGATCCATGAACAGCGGCATCGCCGAGATCATGATGAGCGGCATGGCGAAGCCCGTCGCCCCCTTGACGAAACCCGCCGCCAGCGTCACGCCGCAGGCCGCCGCGAAGGCCCAGAGCGGCATGAGCGCGAATGAGTCCTGAAGCATCTGCGTTCCCTTCCGCGTCTCTCTTAGACTGGCACCGCGCACGCTGCAGCGCAAAAAACGCGCACGACATTTTCGTGCGCGACAAGGGGGCACAGATGCATTTTTGTTGCTCTGCACCTGCAAAGGCACTAAGTCGCGGGCAAAGAGTTTGAAGAACGACGAGCGAAGGAGACCGACCATGCCCCGCGACGGACAGGAACTCCCCGAAGGCGCCGCAATACTGCCGGACCTTCTCGCGCTGACCCGCGCGTCGGTGGCCCCGGCCGAGGCGCTTCTCGACACCGCGAAGGAACGCCTGCGCGCCGAGGTGACGGAGGACGGCCGCGTCTCGGGCAGCCTCGTCGAGGCCAACCAGACCGCCGCGCACGGGCTTGCGTGGCTTGCCACCTATGTCGAGGCGCTGCGCCAGATGCAGAACTGGGCCGAGCGGCTGGAGGCCGAGGGCAAGTTCGGCGAGGTGGAGAGCCTGATCCAGCAGATCGCCTTCGGCGAATACCTCTGGCAGATCTACGGCGGCATCCCCATGAGCCAGACCGAGATCCTGCGCCCGCAGGACATCGGCCTGACGCAGGAGGACCAGCGCGCGCTGATGACGGCGGAAGTCATGGCGCTGACCGGCTCCGGCAACACGCAGGCCGCGCGCACGCGGCTTGTCAAGCTGATGCGGGAGCGGTCGGCCGAGACCACCGTGGGCAATGCGGGTCTCGACGAGGAACTCGGGATGATCCGCGAGCAGTTCCGCCGATACAGCGTGGACCGCGTGATCCCGGAGGCGCACGAATGGCACCTCAAGGACGAGCTGATCCCGATGGAGATCATCTCGGAACTGGCCGAGATGGGCGTCTTCGGCCTGACGATCCCCGAGGAATACGGCGGGCTCGGCCTGTCCAAGGCCTCCATGTGCGTCGTCTCCGAGGAGTTGTCGCGCGGATATATCGGCGTGGGCTCCCTCGGGACACGCTCCGAGATCGCGGCGGAGCTGATCATCGCGGGCGGCACGGAGGAGCAGAAGCAGAAGTGGCTGCCGGGCCTCGCATCGGGCGAGATCCTTCCCACGGCGGTGTTCACCGAGCCCAACACCGGCTCCGACCTCGGCAGTCTGCGCACCCGCGCCGTGCGCGACGAGAACGGCGACTGGATCGTGAATGGCAACAAGACGTGGATCACCCACGCCG
>CAZUVG010000203.1:0-5732 GCA_964623765.1 uncultured Roseicyclus sp. | reverse complement strand
GTGACGCGGCCGTGCTTCTCGGTCAAAAGCTTCGCCTTGGACTTGCCAAAGCCCATAGCGCCGCCGCGGCCGCCGCCCTGCATCCGGTTCATGAAGAAGATCCAGATGCCGATCAGCACCAGCACCGGCAGCCAGAGCGACAGGACGCTGAGAAAGCCCGACTGCTCCTGCGGCTGCGCCTCGATACGCACGTCGTTTTCCAGTAGCTTCTCGGTAGTGTTCGCGTCAGCCGGCGCCACGGTGGAGAAGGAGCCGTCGGATGTCGTGAACTGCACCCGCTCGCCATCGAGCGTGGCGGTCATGACGGCGCCGTTCTCGACCTGCTGGACGAAATCGGAATAGGCCACCGAGCGGGCGTTCATCTGCGACTGACCGCCCGAGAACAGGTTGAACAAGGCAAGGATCAGCAGGAACAGGATGACCCAGAATGCGACATTTCTCGCGTTGCCCAAGGGAGATCTCCTCAAAACGACGGCATCCGCAGGCGCGGACGCGTTGCAATAAAGATAGACATACGGGCCGCGACTTCAATGCGGATCGGGGCCTGCGACGAAAGGGCCTTGGGGCGAGGCCAGGCGGATTTCGTGGATCGGCCCGTGGCCGAGATGGGCGCAAGCGACAAGGCGATCCTCGTCGAAGACCGCGGGCAACGACAGTGCAAGCGCGTGTGGTGGCGCGCCCGGCGGCTTTTCCGCCACCTGCTGCCAGCCCTCTTCGCCCAGCGCACGGATGCCGAGGCCGTCGATCGCGTCGCCGGACAGGCACCATCTCCCGTCCCAAGCGCCCTCGCCCGCCACCGCCTCGACGCCCGCCACCGCCGCTGGCTCCCGGACCACGTGGATGCTCTCGCGCCCGACGACGATCTGCGCGCCCTGCAACGTTGTGCCCCCTCCGCCCAGCGCGCGGTCGAGCGCATCCTCCAGCGCCATGGCCCGCGGGCGGTAGGGTGCGCCGCTGACCCAGCCGATGGCTCGGGCGAAAAGGCGCAGCTGGGTCTCGCGCTCCACCCCCGCCAGCCCGTCCCGGTTGATTTCGGCAATCCCCGTCGGCAGACCAAGGGCCCCGCCTTCCCGCGCGATCCGGGACGCGACCTCCGCCACCCGAGCCTCCAGCGCGAGCCGCGCCCGGGCAAGGCGCGCGGCGGTATCGGCCAGCGCGTCGACGTCGAGACCGAGCGCCGTCATGGCCTGTCGGGTGCGCACGCGCCCGAAACGCGGATTCTCGTTCGAGGGATCGTCGACGTGGGGAATCCGCAGGGTGTCGGCGTAGTGCCGCAGATCGGCCCGCCGCTCGCCGAGGAGCGGCCTGACCTGCCAGAATCCCTCCGGCACCCGTCGCAACGCGGCCATTGCGGACAGGCCGTCCACGCCCGAGCCCCGCTCGAGGCGCATGAGAAACGTCTCGGCAACGTCGTCGCGGGTATGGGCGAAGAGGACGTGCTCGATGTCGCCGCGCCATTCGCCGATCAGCGCCAGCCGTGCCCGTCGTGCCGCGTCCTGCAGGTTGCCCTGCCCGTCCCAGGTCCAGCGGAGCGTTTCGTGCGGATGCCCGAGCGCGGCGCATTCGGCGGCCACCATCTCCGCCTCCCCGGCGCTTTCCGGCCGGAGCCCGTGATCCACCGTCACGACGCGGAGGCCGACCCCCATGTGCCGGGCCCAGCCATGGGCGAGTGCCAGCATGGCCATCGAGTCGCCCCCTCCCGAAACGGCGAGGCCCACGACATGGGGGAAATCCGGCCCGAGCAGCTGACCCGTCCGGGCCGCGAAACGGTCCGCGAGGCCGCCTGCGTTCACGAACAGCCGAGGTCGACGCGCGCGGCCTCGGCCTCGGCGACGGCGGCGCTGTCCGGGTAGCGCAGGGAGACCTCGGCGAGCGTGACGCAAGCCTCCTCGACCTGGCCGAGCTGCCCCAGCGAGATACCCAGCTGCGTCAACGCCGAGGGTCCGCGTTCGCCGTCGGGGGCGGAGGTGAAGCTGTCGAGATAGGCCCGCGCGGCGCGGCTCCAGTTGCCCTGCTGCGCCTCGGCCTGCCCGCGCAGGAAATGGGCCTCGGCGCTCAGGGGGCCGCCGGGGTAGGTCTGCGTGAAGTCCTCGAAGGCCGCGGCGGCCGCGGCGAAGTCGCCCGCCTCGAAGGCTGCTTGCGCCCGGTCGAAATCGTCCTGCTCGGCCACGGCGAGTTGCGGGCCGTCGCCGCCTGCCTGCGGCCCGGCCGGCGCAACCGGCGCGGCGCCCGAGGGCTCGACGCCGCCGAGATTCTCCGTCGGCCCGATGCTGGAGATGTCGCAGTCCGGCGTCAGTTCGCAGAGCCGGAACTCAAGATCGCCGATGCGGTTCGTGCCGTCGCGCACCACGCGGTCGATGCGGATCTGCAGCTCCTCCGTCAGCGCGGTGAGGCGGCGCAATTCGGTCTCGATCGCGTCCATCCGCTGCTGCGCCGACCCGGTAGCCCCCGCCGTCCCTGTCGCCCCGCCGGTCGTGTTCAGTTCGCGCCCGAGGCGCTGAAGCTCGACGAACAGGACCGACAACTCCTGCCGGATGTCGGCAAGCGTCTGCTGCCGGTCCTGCGCGAGGGCGGGGAAGGGCAGCGAGAGCGCGGCCGAAAGGGCGAGCACGGCAAGGCGGCGCATGGGCTCAGACCCCCGGACCTGCCGAGATCACGGTGACCGCACGGCGGTTCTGCTGGTAGCAGCTTTCCTCCGAACAGATCTCGATGGGACGCTCCTTGCCGTAGCTGATCGTGCGCAGGCTGCTGTCCGGCACGCCGTTCGAAACGAGATAGTCACGCACGGCCGAGGCGCGGCGTGCGCCAAGCGCGAGGTTGTATTCGCGCGTGCCCTGCTCGTCTGCATGGCCCTCGATGAGCGCGGTGTATTCGGGGTTGGCGCCCAGCCATTGCGCCTGCTGATCGAGCGTGGCCATCGCGGCAGGCGTGAGCGAGGACTGGTCGACCTCGAACAGCACGCGGTCGCCGACGACGGTGTTGAAGTAGGCCGGGCTGGCCGGGTCGGAGGCTGCGCCGCCCGTGCCGACACCGGCGCCCCCGGCGCCCGGGCCCATCGTGCTGCGCGCGCAGCCCGAAAGCGCGAGCGCCGCGCAGAGAAGGACGACGCCGGTCCGGGTGATGTTTCTGGTCGACATGTGCTCGGTATCCTCGTGTTCACATTTTTCGGCAAGGTATCACGCGAGGCGCAGCCGCGTCCATCGGCCGCCCCGCGGGCTCAGTTCAGAAGCGGCGACCATGCCGGGTCGGAGGCCATGCCAGGGGTCGCCACCCGCTGCAGGTTTCGTCCCGTCAGGTCCACCGAGTAGACTGCCGGCGCGCCCTCGGTGCCAGCCGTCTCGCGGGTGAACATGATCACGCGGCCATTCGGCGCCCACGTCGGCCCCTCGTCTAGGAAAGACGCCGTCAGCAGCCGCTCCTCCGAGCCGTCGGTGCGCATCACGCCGATGTGGAAGCGACCGGCCTCCTGCTTGGTGAAGGCGATGTAGTCGCCGCGCGGGCTCCAGACCGGGGTGCCGTAGCGCCCCGTGCCCCGGCTGATCCGCGTGGCCTCACCACCGCTCGCGGGCATGACGTAGATTTGCTGGCCGCCGGTCCGGTCGCTTTCGAAGACGATCTGGCGGCCGTCCGGGGAGAAGCTCGGCGCGGTCTCGATCGAAGGTGCGTTCGTCAGCTGTGTGCGCTGGCCGCTCGCGAGATCGAGGAGGTAGAGATCGGTGTTGCCGCCCTCCTCCATCGAGAAGACGACGCGGTTGCCGTCCGGCGAGAAACGCGGCGAAAAGGTCATGTTACCGGCCGGGAGCGCCTCGAGCGGGCGGCGCGTGACGGAGGCCACGTCCATCAGGTAGACCCGCGGGGCGCCGCCCTCGTAACTCGTGTAGAGGATGCGATCGCCCTGCGGGCTGAACCGGGGCGCGAGCACGAGCGAGCGGGAGTCGGTCAGGAACTGCACGTTCGCCCCATCGTAGTCCATGATCGCCAGCCGTTTGAGCCGCGCGTTCTTCGGCCCCTCCTCGTGGACGAAGACGACGCGGGTGTCGAAATAGCCCTCTTCGCCCGTGATCCGCTCGTAGACCTCGTCGGCCACGGTGTGCGCCATGCGCCGCCAGCTGTCGGCTGGGCCTACGAACTGGAGTCCCTCGCCCAGCGGCGCCTCGGAAAAGACGTCGAACAGGCGGAAGCGGACGACGATCTGGTCGCCGCGAGTCTCTACCTCGCCGGTGATGAGCGCCTGCGCGTTGATCGCCTGCCAGTCGTCGTATTGCACCGGGCTGTCGAAGCTCGTGACGTTCGAGATGTAGGCGTCGGGCGGGATCTGCCGGAAGAGCCCCGTGCCCCGCAGATCGGCCGCGATCACGCGCGTGATGTCCTGCGCCGTGTCCTGCGCCGCGCCGTCGCCGAGGAAGGCGGGCAGCGCGAAGGGCAGCGGCTCGATCACGCCCTCGGTGATCTCCAGTCGCAGCGGCCCGGGCGACTGCGCGCCCGCGGAGAGGGGGATCAGCGCCGTCAGCGCCGCGGCGGCCATCATGGCGATACGTTTCAGCACAAGTCACCTCCTGCCGCACGCGCGGCCTGGGTCGTTCCGATCATGGGGCGCGCCGTCGGGGTCATCTCAGGCGCATCCCCTCGGGATTGAAGACCAGTTCCACCCGCTGCCAGTAGTCGTAACTCTCTTCGGGCAGATCGTATCCATCAATGCCGCAGCGGATGATCGCGCGGCGGGCGGCCTCGTAGGCCTGCTGGGCGGCGGCCTGCGAGCCGCCGGAGAACTCGACGAGGCGAAGGGACCCCGCCTCGGGCCGGCCGTCGCGCGCCATGTCGAAGCCCACGACCACCGTGGTCTGAAGCGCCTCGGTCGACAGCGCGCCCACGTTCCAGCACGCCTGCACGGCGATGCGGAAGCCGTCCCGCGCGCCCTGGCTGAGCGTCGGGCCGGAGGGGGCGGCGGGTGGCTGATCCGTGGTCACGGCCTCGGCCACGGCGCTGGCGATGGCGTCGGCGACGCTGTCCCGAGGCTCCGGCTCGGGCGCCGGGGCGGGCTCGGGTGCCTCGGCGCTCTCGGCGGACGGTGTCTGCGGGGCGGGGCGCGGCGGGCGCGCAGGGGGACGCATGGAGGCCGTGACGGCCCCGCCCGACGGCGTTTCGGCCTCCGTCACGATCTCGGTCGTCGCTTCCTCGGGGGCGGTCTGCGGTGCCTCCTCGGCGGGGGAGTCGGAGATTTCCGGGCTGACCGGCTGGTCGAGCACCTCGGGCGCCGTCTCCATGTCCGGCTCGGGCGCAGGCGCGGGCACGGGCGCCACGCGCGGCGCCTCGCGGGGGACGGGACGATCCGATGGCGGCAGGTCAGGCGCGCCTGAAGGGGTCGGCAGCGCGGCGATCTCGTCGGCCACCTCGGCCTCGGGCGTGGGCGGCGCCGGTTCCGGCTGCGGGTCGGGCGCGGGCTCGGGCGCTTCCTCCGGCCGGGCGACGGGCGGCGGTGCCTCCTCGGGCGCGGGCGGCTCGGGGGCGGCGCTCTCCTCGACGGGCGGCGGGGCGACCGGGGTTTCGGGAACCGCGGGCATGGGCCCGGTGCCCGTGGTCAGGGCCTCGAACTCAGCGCTCGACAGGATGGTGACACCGGTCACCTGGAAGTCGGTCTCGGGGCTTGCGCGGAACAGCGCCCCGCCGACCGCGACCCACAGCAGGATCGCGGCATGGATCGCCGCAGATGCGTAGAGTTCCCGGCGCATGGC
>CAZUVG010000202.1:3949-5742 GCA_964623765.1 uncultured Roseicyclus sp. | reverse complement strand
TCCTCGTAGTCGGCAAAGTCTGCGCCTCCGCGGCGCAGGCGTCGCCAGTCGACGAGGTCGCGCGCGATCGGATCGTCCAGCACCTCGTAGGCCTCCGCCGCGACATCGGTTTGCCCGCGCGCCAGCGCGTTGAGCGCGAGGCCCAGCGCCTCGGCATCCGCGGCGGCGGGCAGGGGCGGCAGGACAAGGATGAGGCAGGCGAGGAGTCGGCGCATCCGGGCCTCTGGCTTGTGGTTGCGGATAGACAGGATATAGGGCGCGGGGCCTCGTGCAACTCACGAACTTGGCAATTCCGCGGGGCGCGGGTAGGGTCCGCCGCACTTCGGCCCAGAGGAAAGACCAACCGCGATGTTCAGAGGTTCCATGCCCGCCCTCGTAACCCCCTTCAGCGAAGGCGAAGTGGATTACGCGGCACTGAAATCGCTGGTCGAATGGCAGATCGCCGAAGGCTCGCACGGGCTCGTGCCCGTCGGCACCACGGGCGAGAGCCCAACGCTCACCCATGACGAGCACGAACGCGTCATCGAGGCCGTCGTCGAGGCCGCCGCGGGGCGCGTGCCGGTGATCGCGGGTGCAGGGTCGAACAACACTGTCGAGGCCGTCCGCTTCGTCGAGCATGCGAAGTCCGTCGGCGCCAACGCGGCGCTGGTCGTGACGCCCTATTACAACAAGCCGACGCAGAAGGGGCTGCTCGCGCATTTCTCGGCACTGAACGAGATCGGCATCCCCATCATCATCTACAACATCCCGCCGCGGTCGGTGATCGACATGGTCCCGGCGACGATGGGCGAACTCGCGAAGCTGCCGAACATCGTCGGCGTGAAGGACGCGACCGGCGATCTCGCGCGGGTGCCGAAGCAGCGGATCGCCTGCGGCACGGACTTCATCCAGCTGTCGGGCGAGGACGCGACGGCGGTCGGGTTCAACGCGCAGGGCGGCACCGGCTGCATCTCCGTGACGGCGAACGTGGCGCCGCGCCTGTGTGCCGAGATGCAGGAGGCGACGCTGGCGGGCGACTATGCCGCGGCGCTCGATTACCAGGACCGGCTGATGCCCCTGCACGAGGCGATCTTCACCGAACCCGGCGTGGCCGGGGCGAAGTACGGCCTGTCGGTGCTGGGGCGCTGCGCCGACGCCGTGCGGCTGCCGCTGACCACGCTCGAGGACACGACCAAGCAGAAGATCCAGGCCGCGATGCGTCATGCCGGGCTCATCGACTGACGGCCCCCGGGAGGGTGAGATCGCGCTGGGCTTCGACCCCGGCGAACGGATCGAGACCGGCCTCTGCTTCATCGGGTGCATCCGCTCTCCCTGGCGGCGCGGAACGGCGCCCAGGAACCTGCGCGCCGCGCGCGAGACCGGGGAGGGTGCGCGGATCGAACTTCTGCCGGGATATGCGCCCGGTCTCCTCGGGCTTGAGGTCGGGCAGGCGATCCAGGTCCTCTACTGGGTGGACCGGGGCAGGCGCGACCTGATCGTGCAGACGCCTCGCCACACCGGCGGGCCGCGCGGCGTTTTCGCACTGCGCTCGCCCGTGCGGCCCAACCCGATCGCGCTCGGCACCGTGGTGATTACCGCGCTCGACCGCGAGGCAGGCGTCATCGGCATCGACGCGACCGATGCCTACGACGGGACACCGGTGCTCGACATCAAGCCGTGGATCGACACGGTGGACGTGCCGCCGACGACCTGAGAGCCGCAACAAGGCCGTGCGGCAACGTTTGCAGGCCGTGGCAGAGCAGGCTGAGGGAGACCGCGACCAGCGCGACGCGGTGCCGAATGTCCGGATCGGC
>CAZUVG010000202.1:0-3849 GCA_964623765.1 uncultured Roseicyclus sp. | reverse complement strand
GCCTCTCGACAGTCACGCGGCGCTTGCTTATCTGCCTGCCATGGCCAAACCCGACGATAGCAAGAACTACAAGGTCGTCGCCGAGAACCGGCGCGCGCGCTTCGACTACGCGATCGAGGACGATCTCGAGGTCGGCATCGTGCTGGAAGGCTCGGAGGTGAAGTCGCTCCGCGAGGGGCAGGCCAACATCGCCGAGAGCTACGCGACGGTGGACGACGGCGAGTTGTGGCTGGTGAACAGCTACGTCGCGCCCTACGCGCAGGCCAAGACCTTCGGCCACGAGGAGAAACGGCGGCGCAAGCTGCTCGTCTCGAAGAAGGAGCTGTCGCGGCTGTGGAATGCCACCCAGCGGCAGGGGATGACGCTGGTGCCGCTCGTGCTCTACTTCAATCACAAGGGCATCGCGAAGATGAAGATCGGCGTGGCCAAGGGCAAGAAGACCGCCGACAAGCGCGAAACCTCGGCCAAGCGCGACTGGAACCGGCAGAAGCAGCGCCTTCTGAAACAGAACGGCTGACTGGACGGGCGCAGCGCAGCGGCGCTATGGCTGTCCGGATCGCAAGTTTCGGAGTGCGCCATGGAGCCGTCGAGCCTCAGCATAGCTCAGGAAATCCAGCTTTCGCTCGCGCCGGTCTTCCTGCTGACGGCCATCGCGGGCCTTCTGACCTTCGTGTCGGGGCGCATGTCCCGCGTCAGCGACCGGCTGCGCGAGACGGCGGCGGGGGACGCAAGGGTCGCGCGCGACCTGCTCTTCCGGATGCGGCTCAACCGGATCGCCATCAACGCCAAGCTCGTGGCAGCTGCGCTGGTCTGCTGCGTGATCGTGCTGATCTACATCAGCGACTACGTGGCGGCCGACACTTCGGGTTTCATCGCCGCGCTCTTCATCGGGGCGGTGGGCCTCCTGATCGCCGGCTTCTTCTGCATCCTGCTCGAGATCGGGACGGCCGCACGGCAGGCACGCGACCCCCTCGACTGATCGCCACCCTTGTCACCGACGGGGCGAGCGTCTAACCCAACGCACGCTGGATGCCGAGGAGGTCCGCATGGCCGACGATCCCAAGACGCTCGTCTCGACGGAGTGGCTCGCCGCTCACCTCGACGATCCCGATCTTCGGGTGATCGACGCGTCCTATCACCTCCCCGATACCGGCCGCGACGCGAAAGCTGAATACGACACGGGCCACATCCCCGGCGCGCGTTACTTCGACATCGAGGAAATCTCGGACGCGCGCAGCGCGTTGCCCCACATGGCCGCGCCCGCCGAGAAATTCATGAGCCGGATGCGGTCGATGGGCATCGGCGACGGGCACCAGGTGGTGGTCTACGACGGCGTCGGCATGTTTTCTGCCGCGCGGGTCTGGTGGAACTTCCGGCTGATGGGCAAGAACGATGTCGCCGTGCTCGACGGCGGTCTGCCGAAATGGAGGGCCGAGGGGCGACCGCTGGAGGACATGCCGCCCATCCTGCGCGACCGGCATATTACGGTGCAGCGGCAGGCACACCTGGTGAAGGACGTCACCCAGGTCGCCTCGGCCTCCAAGCTCGGCGACTGGCAGATCCTCGACGCCCGCAGCCCTGCCCGCTTCCGCGGCGAGGAGAAGGAGGCGCGCGAGGGTCTGCGTTCGGGCCACATCCCGGGATCGATCAACGTGCATTACGCGACGCTTCTGAACGAGGACGGCACGATGAAGGAGTGTGACGCGCTCCGCGCCGTCTTCGAGGCGGCTGGTGCCGATCTCGGAAAGCGGACGATCACCACGTGCGGTTCGGGTGTCACGGCGGCGATCCTGATGCTGGCGCTGAAACGTCTCGGCAACGAGAACGTGTCGCTCTACGACGGCTCGTGGGCGGAGTGGGGTCAGTTCGAGCAGCTTCAGGTCGAGACGGGATGACCCTGATCCCGGCGGGGACCGAGGTCGCGGTCCGGATCACCTACCTTCAGATGGACGAGAACCCCGGGCTCGCGCCGCCGCCCTTGCCCGACGACATCCGGCTGGACAAGGTCGTGGATCCGCCCGTCTGGTTCTTCCTTGCCATGTACGACGCGGTGGGCCGCGACTACGAATGGCGCGACCGCCACGATCAGGCAGAACAGAACCCGGCCGCCTTGCGTGCCTTCGTGTCCAGTCCCGACGTCGGCATGTGGGTCGCCTACGCCGGGGGATGGCCGCGCGGCTTCTTCATGCTCGACCGGCGGAAGGCGGGCGTGTGCGACCTCGCCTATTTTGGCGTGGTGCCGGAGGCGGTGGGCTCGGGTCTTGGCGGCGCGCTCCTGCAGACGGCGATCGCGAAGGGCTGGGCGAGCCGGGGAGTCACGAAGATGACGGTCAACACCTGCACGCTCGACCATCCCCGCGCGCTCGGTCTTTACGAGAAGGCCGGGTTCCGTCCCGTCCGGACCGAGGACCGGACCCGTACCCTCGCGCGTGACCGCGACACCTCCCTTCATCCCGGGTAGCCCCATGTTCGAAAACGTCCTGCCGCCAGAACCCGACAAGATCCTGCGCCTCATGGCGATGTTCGCGGCCGACCCCCGGCCCGGGAAGGTGGATCTCGGCGTCGGCGTCTACCGCTCGCCCGAGGGTCGGACGCCGGTGATGACCGCGGTGAAGGCCGCCGAGCGCCGCATCTGGGAGGCGCAGGAGACCAAGGGATACGTGGGTCTCTCGGGCGATCCGGCCTTCCTCGAGGCGATGCGGGCGCTGATCCTGGGCGACGCGGCGCCGCCGTCTCGGGTGGCCGCCTGCGCCACGCCGGGCGGCACGGGCGCGGTGCGGCAGGTGCTGGAGATGACGCGGCGGCTGACGCCCGACGCCACCGTCTGGCTGTCGGATCCCACATGGCCGAACCACCCCGCCATCGTCGACCACCTGGAGCAGCCCCGGCGCACCTACCGCTACTACGACGCCGAGACGGGGGGCATCGACCGCGAGGGGATGGGCGCCGACCTGGCGCAGGCGAAGGCGGGGGACCTCGTCCTCCTCCACGCCTGTTGCCACAACCCCACGGGCGCCGATCTCACGCTTGCCGACTGGGCCGAGATCGCCGCGATCTGCGAGCGGACGGGGGCCATTCCCTTCGTCGACATGGCCTATCTCGGCTTCGGCGACAGCCTGGAGGAGGACGCGAAGGGCACGCGCCTGCTGGCCTCCCGCCTGCCGGAGATCCTCGTCGCCGCCAGCTGCTCCAAGAACTTCGGCCTCTATCGCGAGCGGGTTGGCGTCGTGCTGGTCGTCACCGGCGAGGGCGGGCCGCAGCTTGCCGCGAACGGGACCCTCGCCAACCTCAACCGGCAGAACTATGCCTTCCCGCCCGACCACGGGGCGCGGGTGGTCGAGACGATCCTGAACGACGATGCCTTGCGCGAGGAGTGGCGGATGGAACTGCGCGCGATGCGGCAGACGATGCTCGGCAATCGCGCGGCGATCGCCGAGGCGCTGAGGGCCGAGACCGGGTCGGACCGCTTCGGCTTCCTCGCCGCGCACCGGGGCATGTTTTCTCTGGTCGGCGCAAGCCCGGCGCAGGTGGACCGGCTCAGGGACGAGTTCGGCGTCTACCTCGTGGGTGACGGGCGGATGAACGTGGCCGGGCTGACGGCCGAGACGGTGCCGCGCGTGGCGCAGGCAGTGGCCCGTGTGCTTGCAAAGGCGGACGTGCAGGCGTAAGGGGCGGACCTGCCGGGATGGCCCGGCCAAGTCTCCGACCACCTTGTAAAAACGGAAAACCGAATGACCAGATACCTGCCGGGCATCCTCGCGATGGCCGCCGTCGTCGTCGCCTCCAACATCCTAGTCCAGTTCCTCTTCGGCCAGTGGCTGACATGGGGCGCCTTCACCTACCCGCTCG
>CAZUVG010000201.1:0-5791 GCA_964623765.1 uncultured Roseicyclus sp. | reverse complement strand
GTGCGCAGGTCGATCACCTCGGCCTCTATGCCCTCTTTCGCCAACTCCTCCGCCGCCTCCAGCGTCTTGAAGAGGGACCCGCCATAGGTGATCAGGCTCAGGTCCTTTCCTTCCCGCCGGATCGCGGCCCTGGAAATGTCCACCGCGCCCGCGTTCTCGTCGATCTCACCGGTCATGTTGTAGAGCATGACATTCTCGAAGATCAGCACCGGGTCGGGGTCCTGAAGCGCGGTCCAGAGCATGCCGCGCGCATCCTCGACCGTGGCCGGCGCCAGCACCTTCAGGCCGGGGATGTGGGCATACCAGCCCTCCAGCGAATGCGAATGCTGCGCGGCGAGCTGCTTGCCCGCGCCGGTCGCCATGCGGATGACGAGCGGCACCCCGTACTGGCCGCCGGACATGTGCCGCACGGTGGCGGCCGTGTTCATGATCTGGTCGAGGGCGAGCAGGCTGAAATTGACCGTCATCAGCTCAACGATGGGCCGCATGCCCGCCGCCGCCGCGCCGATGCCGGCGCCGGTGAAGCCGGACTCGCTGAGCGGCGTGTCACGGATGCGGTCCTCTCCGAACTCGTCCATCAGCCCCTTGGACACCGCGTAGCAGCCGCCATAGGCGCCCACGTCCTCGCCCATGAGGAAAACGTTCCCATCGCGGATCATCGCGTCGCGGATCGCCTGCTTGCAGGCCTCGCGATAGGTCATCTCGACCGTCTTGCCGGAGGGCTTGGCCGGGGCGGGGGGCTCGGGCTGGGGGCCGAGGACATGCTCGGTCAGCGTCTCCACCGGTTCCCACGTGCCGTTCTCGGCGAAGTCGACCGCTTCCCCGATCTCCCCGGCCACGCGGTCCTCGATCTCCTCGACGTCCTGCGCGTGGATCAGGTTGTTGTCCAACAGCCAACCCTGGAAGCGGAGGATGGGACCCCTCTGCTTCCAGGTCTCAACCTCGTCCTTCCCGCGGTAGAGCTGGGCGTCGAACATGGAATGGGCGCGGAAGCGGTAGGTGGTGCATTCGAGGAAGCCGGGCCGCCCCGTCTCGCGGATGCGGGCGACGGCCTTGCGAGCAGCGGCCTCGACGGCGACCACGTCCATCCCGTCCACGCGCCGGGCCTCGATGCCATAGGCGGCGGCCTTCTGCCAGATGTCGACCTCGGATTCCGTCCGCGCGACGGCCGAGCCCATCGCGTAGCCGTTGTTCTCGCAGACGAAGAGCACCGGCAGGTCCCAGAGTTCCGCAAAATTCATCGTCTCGTGGAATTCGCCTTCGGCCACCGCGCCTTCGCCGAAGAAGCAGGCGGTGACGTTGTCGTCGCCCCGCATCTTGTCGGCGAGCGCCAGCCCTCCCGCGAGCGGCAGGCCGCCGCCCACGATGGCGTTGCCACCGTAGAAGTTCTTGCTCGCGTCGAAAATGTGCATCGATCCGCCGCGCCCGCCCGAGCACCCCTCGGCCTTGCCGTACATCTCGGCCATGACCGTGTTCATGGGCACGCCGCGAACCAGCGCGTGGCCGTGTTCGCGATAGGTCGCCACGATGCGGTCGTCGCCGGTCAGGACCGGGATGACGCCCGCCGCCACGGCCTCCTCCCCGTCATAGAGGTGAAGGAAGCCGCGGATCTTCTGCTGGGTATAGAGTTCGGCGCATTTGTCCTCGAACCGGCGTATGCGGATCATGTGGCCCAGCAGTGCGAGCACATGGTCCCGGTCGAGGCGGGGTTTGACGGTCGCGCTCATGTCTCGTCCGTCTCCAGTGTCGAGATGTCGCCTTCGGGCAGGCCCAGTTCGCGCGCCTTCAGCAGCCGGCGCATGATCTTGCCGGACCGCGTCTTGGGCAGGGTGTCGCGGAACACGACCTCGCGCGGGGCGACGGCGGGGCCGAGACGCTTGCGCGCATGGCCGCGTATGTCGCGCTCCAGAGCGTCCTTTGGCGCGAAGCCGGGGTTGAGGGTGACATAGGCCTTCACGACCTCGCCCGCGGTCTCGTCGGGAATGCCGATCACGCCCGCCTCGGCCACCGCCGGATGCTCGATCAGGGCGCTTTCCACCTCGAAGGGCCCGATGAGGTGGCCGGATGTCTTGATGAGATCGTCCGCGCGGCCGACAAACCAGAAATGCCCGTCCGCGTCCCGCATCGCGAGATCCCCCGAGAGATACCAGCCGTCGGCGAAGCACTTGTCGTAGCGCGCCTGCTCGCCGAGGTAGGTGCGCATCATCGAAGGCCAGCCGGGGCGCAGGGCAAGCTCCCCGATCTCGCCGGGACCGAGCTCCACCAGGGTGCCGTCGCCGCGCTCCACCACCCCGGCCTCCACGCCGGGCAGCGGCTTGCCCATGGAACCGGGCTTCACCGTCATGCCGGGCAGGTTGGCGATCATGATGCCGCCCGTCTCGGTCTGCCACCAGTTGTCGTGGAAGGGCTGGCCGAAGACCTGCTCGCTCCAGACCACGGCCTCGGGGTTCAGGGGCTCTCCCACGCTGGCGAGGAACCTGAGCGAGGAGAAGTCGTAGGGCGCGGCCGCCTCCTTGCCGTGGCGCATCATCATCCGGATGGCGGTGGGGGCGGAATACCAGACCTCCACCTTCTCGTCCTGCACAATGGAATACCAGCGGTCGAGGTCGAACTCCGCTTCGTCGACCAGCATGGACACGCGGTTCACGAGCGGCGATACGATCCCGTAGGAGGTGCCGGTGACCCAGCCCGGGTCGGCCGTGCACCAGTATTTCACGCCCGGCTCCAGCCCCAGCGCCGTGCGGCCCGACCAGGCGTGGTAGACTACCGCCTCGTGGACGTGGACCGCGCCCTTTGGCTTGCCCGTTGTGCCCGAGGTGAAATGGATCAGCGCCGGATCTTCCGGCTGCGTCGCCACGGTCTCGAAGTCCGGCGACGCCGCTTCCATCGCGGGGCCGAGCGCGACGCAGCCCTCGGGTGCCTCCTCGCCAAGGATCAGGATCAGCTTCAGCGTGTCGAGTTCCGGCGCCCATGACGCGATCTTGCGTCGATAGATGCTTCCGGTCGTGACAAGGACGTTGGCCTTGCCGATCTCCATCCGGGTCCGGACGGGCTCCGGCCCGAAGGCGGAGAAGAGCGGCGTGAAGACCATGCCGGCCTTCAGCGTCCCCAGCGCCGCGAAATAGAGTTCGGGCACGCGGCCTGTCATCGCGAAGACGCTGTCGCCCGTCCGCAGGCCATGCGACGCCAGCAGGCTTGCGAAACGCGACGCCGCGGCAGCCATGTCGGCATAGGTGAGGTCGCGCCGCGTGCCGTCCTGTCCAAGCCAGCGCATCGCGAGGGCATCACCGTGCCCTGCCACGACGTGACGATCGAGCGCCTCGTGCGCGATGTTGATGCCGCCCTTCCAACCGCCGATCAGGTCACGGGCCTCGTTCCACGGGTCCACCGAAGGCCCGGGATTCTTCGGCTTATTCATGTCGCTGGCCATGCTCATTTCGTTTCAGCCCGGTGGAACGCCGTCGGTCGGGCCGAACTGGTGAACCGGGTCGTCGGGTGAGCATGCCTATTCTGGGACAGAAGGAATGGTAGCATTGCAAGGTTCCCGTTTCACCGGTGGGCTCGGCCATCTGCCGATGATTCGTCCGCGAGGGTCGCATCGGACCGGTCGCGGCCGTCGCGCAGTTCGCTGGCCGCGTGCGGCGCGGCATCGAGGCGATCCATCCCCGTGCGCGACATTGCCAGGTCCTCCACGAGAAGCTTCGTCCATGCTGCGGGACCCGACAGGCCGCGGCATTGATGGCGGTCAACGGCGGCCTCCTTGCCAACCCGGCATGCCCGGTGCGCCGGCCGAGACCAGGAGCGCATGACGGCCCTGAAATGCATCCGCCACGCGCCCCTTCGCCAGCGCTCGCAGAGCGCCGGATGCCGTCTCGGCTCATCGCACCGTCCGTGTCGCCGTTGCGATCAGCCTCGGTACGGCCGGCCCACCCGCGGACCTCCACGCAGGACCGGAGCCTGCTGCACCGCTGCACGAAAATGGCATGCCCGCGGTCTCGCTTTCCCGGCCCCGCTCCTTTCGCGGGGACCTGAAAAATGCCCCGCGGATGGCGGCCGGTCATTGACGGCGCGCAATGCCGGAGACATGGGGGCTCCGGCCGTTGTCCGCCGTCAACGCCACCGCGCTCGAATCGCAAAACACCCGATGTGAGAACAAGCGTTCGAGGGTCAGTGCGACGTCATCTTCACGATCGGCGTCCTGCGGATCGATCGGCGGACGTTCCATCTGCTCGGCCTCGCCGGGTTTCGGCCCGAGCGCCACGAAGAAGGCGCCGTCGGTCAGAAGGTTGATCCACAGAAGATGCACGGACAGCAGGACGAGCGGCCCCTCAGGCTGACGCGCGGTGCGATGATTTCCGCCGAACGCGCGGAAAGGAGATGGCGCACGAACTGGCGGATGTTGGCGAACTGGCGGCGCCCCGGCGACGGCGCGGACGATGATGGCGGACCGGCCGTTGTCCCGGTGCCGGACTGGCGACGTTGCGGGCTGTCAATGCCGCAGCTTTCCGCCGTTGCCATGATCGCAGTGCTGCTTTTCCCGCGGAGGAAGGGATGACCGACAAGAGACTGCGCATGGACATCATCGACGAGCTCGACTTCGAGCCGAGCATCGATGCAGCCGATATCGGCGTCGCCGTTGACGAGGGTATCGTGACGCTTACGGGCCACGTCCGCAGCTACAGCGCCAAGCTGACGGCCATCGACATCGTCGAGAACGTCGTGGGCGTCCGGGCGATCGCGGACGAGATCGAGGTTCGCCCTGTCGGCGCCCATGTCACCGCCGACGACGAGATCGCCAAGCGCGTGGTAAACACGCTCAGGTGGAGCACTTCGATCCCCGAGGACAGGATTCACGTCACGGTCTCGAAGGGCCGCGTCACGCTGGAGGGCGATGTCGAGTGGCGCTATCAGGCCGAGGCTGCGGAGCGCGCCGCGGGTCGGCTGACAGGCGTGACCAGCATCGGCAATTACCTGCGGATCAAGCCGGCCGTGCGGGCCGAGGACGTCAGGGAGCGGATCAGGAAAGCCCTCCAGCGCGATGCCGAGCTCGATGCCGCGGGCATCCGCGTGGCGGTGGAGGACGGCACCGTCACGCTGGAGGGCAAGGTGCGCTACCTCGGCGAGCGCAGATGCGCCGAACGCGCGGCCTGGGCGGCGCCGGGCGTGACACGGGTGGTGGACCTTCTCTCGGTCGAGTGACCGTCCCGGGCACCGCCTGGCTGCGACGCGAACGTGCCCCTTTGGCAGTTCCTGCGCGGGTCCCCTGCCGATGCCGGCGCGAGGCGGTGTCTCGGGCGACAGGTATCGTCGTGCCGCCGCAGTGCGAAAGAGATCCCGGCAGCCGTGGCGAGGGGACAGGTCGCCGGGCTACCGGGACAGTCGCGCCTCCGCGGGGGGGACGGAGGCACCGGGAATATCGGCCGCCGGCCGTCTCAGGCGGCGGGCTTGGGCTCGATCTCTCGCTCCTTCTGCCTTGCCTCCGCGGACTTTCGCAGGGTCACCGTCGGGATGCCGTTGGCGAGGCCCGCCGACATCCTTTCGGTGTCGATGCCGGGGGCAGGGGAAGGGGTGCGCTGGAACGCGCCGTAGCGCCGCTCGCTCCCGTCGCATTCGGCGAGTTCGGTCGCCGGGTGAACGGCCCGGTCGCCCCCGGGCAAAAGCGCCTGCATTCGGCGCGACAGGGACTGCCGCCAGGAGCCGGTGCCGAAATCGTCGAACAGCCGGTCGGTCTCGTTCCTCAGCGACAGGAAGGACGGCCAGCTATCTGTCGTCGACGGTTGTCTCTCCCTGT
>CAZUVG010000200.1:0-5804 GCA_964623765.1 uncultured Roseicyclus sp. | reverse complement strand
CTGTCGGCCTGCCTGATGGCCACCGCGCTTGCGATATTCGCCGCCACGCGGGACAGGGCGCGCGCGCCCATGCCGGCGGAGTGAGGGCTCAGCCCGCGAGAACCTCCGCGAAGGTCGCCGCGTCGACGTTCCCACCCGAGATCGTGGCGATCACCGGACCCTCGGCAAGCTCGTCCCCGTGGAAGAGCGCGGCGGCGAGCGCGACCGCCCCGCCGGGCTCGGCCACGACCTTCAGCCGCTCGAAGGCGTGGCGCATGGCGGCGCGGACCTCGGCCTCGGTCACGACGAGGCCGGGGCCGCAGAGGCGCTGCATCACGGGAAAGGTGATCTCGCCGGGGCTGGGCGTCAGGATCGCGTCGCAGAAGCCCCTCTCGGGGCCGGCGTTGCGCACGATCCCGCCCGCGACGAGGGAGCGGGCGGTGTCGTCGAACCCCTCCGGCTCCACGGGTCGCACGAGCATGCCGGGCGCTTTCGCTTCGAGCGCCAGTGCGATGCCGGAGGTCAGCCCCCCGCCGCCGCAGCAGGTGAGCACCGTGGCCGCCGCGATCCCCTCCTGCTCCGCCTGCCCGGCGATTTCCAGCCCGCAGGTCCCCTGCCCCGCGATCACCTGCGGCTCGTCGAAGGGCTTGATGAGCGTCAAGCCCCGCTGGTCCCTGAGCCGCGCGCCGATCTCGTTCCGGTCCTGCCCGCCCGCGCGGTCGTAGAGCACCACCTCCGCGCCCATGGCGCGCGTGTTCTCGATCTTCAGCCGCGGCGCGTCGGCGGGCATGATGATCGTGGCGGGCACCCCGTGAAGTTCGGCCGCCCGCGCCACGCCCTGCGCGTGGTTGCCGGAGGAAAAGGCCAGAACGCCGCGCGCGCGCACATCCGGCGGCAGTGCCGAGACCGCCGCCCACCCGCCGCGGAACTTGAAGCTGCCGGTGTGCTGAAGCGCCTCGACCTTGGCGAAGACGGCCCGGCCCGCGACCGCGTCCAGAAACGGCGAGGAGAAGAACGGCGTGCGGCGCACGACGCCTGCGCCGCGGGCGGCGGCGGCCTCGATCATTGCGATGTCGGTCATGGCAGTCGGTCCAGGACGGCGTGGATGACGGCCCGCGCCTCGGGCTCGTCGAGGAAGGGAACGTGGCCGCGGCCTGGCAGCTCGGCAAAGACCATGTCGGGCCGGCGCCTGTTCATCTCGGCCGCGGTCGCGGATGAAAGGATGTTCGAGCCCGCCCCGCGAATGAGCCCCAGCGGCAGCCCCTCCATCGCGTCGAAGAGCGGCCAGAGGTCGGGCTGCACGGCACCCGGGGCGAAGGCGGGCGCCACGGCCTCCCGCAGGCGCGGGTCGTAGCGCAGGTGGAGGCGGCCGCCCTCCTCGCGGTAAAGGCGGCGGGCGAAGGCGGCCCAAGTCGCCTCCGGCACGTCGTGGAACACGTCGCCGAACAGACGCGGGAAGGCCGCCGCGGCCTCGGCGTGGGAGCGGAAGGCGGGCGGCCGGCCGATATGGTCCATGATGCTGGCGAGCCCTTCGGGCATGATCTCGGGGCCCACGTCGTTCAGGATCACGGCCGCAAGCCGATCCCTCGCCGTCGCCGCCAGCATCATCGCCACGAGCCCCCCGCGGGAGGTGCCGAGGATCGCGGCCCGGTCAAGGCCAAGGTGGTCCATCAGCGAAAGCACGTCGCGCGCCTCCTGCGGGACCTGGTAGGTCTCCGGATCGGCGTTGCCCGAGGCGCCGCGGCCGCGGAAATCCATGCGGATGACCTGCGCCCGACCGGCGAAATGCTCCGCCACAGGCTCGAAATCGTCCATGTTCCGCGTCAGGCCAGGCAGACACAGAAGCGGGACACCGGCGCCCGCCACGTCGTAGGCGAGCCTCACACCGTCCCCGGCGGTCACGAACCCCGTCATGCAGCCTCCAGCAGATGTGACGTCGCACCCATGTCGCGCGCGATCCGCCCGGGCCGTCCCGGCATTTGGTCCACGGGCAGCCCGTCGCGGTTCACCGACGGCGTGCTGAACCCGCGGGTCGCTGCGCCGGCGATGTCCCGACAGGCGTCGAAGACGCTGGTCCGGATGTCGCGCATGTGCCCCTCCTGCACGTCCAGCGGGACCTTGGCACAGCCCCGCGGCGGCGACAATTCGCAAAGGGAGGGTTCAAATCCGGGACGGGAAGACCTAGAATATTGAGGAATATCGAGTGCGGCAGCCCTGCGCCACCGGCGCGGCCCCGCGAAATTCACCCATTCCCCAGAAGAGAAGAGACGACCATGACCCAGGCACAGCCGGGCACGACCGTGTCCATTCACTACACCGGAAGCCTCAACGACGGCACCACCTTCGACAGCTCCGAGGGGCGCGATCCGCTGACCTTCAAGCTTGGCGAGGGCGAGATCATCCCCGGCCTCGAAAGCGCGCTTTCGGGGATGTCGGTGGGCGAGAAGAAGACCGTCACCATCCCGTCGGACGAAGCCTACGGCCCCCATCGGCCCGAGGCCATCCAGCAGGTCCCGCGGGAATCGGTGCCGGACCACATCCCGCTCGACCTCGGCACGCAGTTGCAGGTCCAGACGCCCGACGGCCGCGCGCTGCCGGTGACGGTGACCGAGGTCACGCAGGAGCAGGTCACGCTCGACGCGAACCACCCGCTTGCAGGCAAGGACCTGACCTTCGACGTCGAGCTGGTCTCCGTCGCCTGACGCATCGCGCCGCGCTCGCGATCCGGGCGCGGCGCCCGGTTCCGGACCGGGCGCGGCCGGCTCACTCCGGCGGCCGCGCCACCTTGACGGTGCAGCGCACGCCCTCTTCGGGAAAGTCGAGATCCACCTCGGCACCGAGTTCGGCCGCGAGCGCCTGCCGGACCAATTGACTGCCGAAGCCCCGGTGCTCCGGCGGCACGACACGCGGTCCGTCCCGTTCCCTCCATTCGATCCTCAGGTGGGACGGGGTCCCGTCCGCGAGGTCCCAGGTCACCGCCACGCGCGCGCCCTGCCGGTCCTCGGACAGGGCACCGTACTTGATCGCGTTGGTGAACAGCTCGTGGAACGCCAGCGTCATCGCCACCGCCTCGCGTGCCGCGAGCGCGACCGCGGGTCCCTCGATCTCCACCCGCTCCTCCGGCGCGCCGACGCCGTCGCGGGCGTCCTCGACGATCCGGCGCAGGTTCGAACGCTGCCAGTCCTCGCGGATCAGCGAGTCATGCGCGGCGGCCAGCGCGCGCAGGCGCCCGGAAAAGGCCTCCCGCGCCTCATCGGGGGAAAGCCCCGGTCGCATGGACTGGTTGGCCATGGACTGCACGATGCTGAGCGTGTTCTTGACGCGGTGATTGAGTTCCTCGCCGAGGAGCCTGCGCATCTCCTCGTTCTCCTTCCGTTCGGTCACGTCCGCGCTGGTGCCGACAAGGCCGCAATAACGCCCTTCCTCGTCGAAGCGCGGCGACCCCCAGGATTCGAGCCACCGCCATTCCCCGCTGCGGTCCCGCACGCGCACCTCGGCATGGAAATCGCAACGCTCACCGATGCAGCGCACGAACTCGGCCCCGTAGGCCTCGGCATCCTCGGGATGCATGAGGACCTGCCAGCGGTTCTCGCGCATCTCCTCGCGCGTGACGCCGAAATACTCGCAGAAGGTGCGGTTCACGAATTCCTGCCGCCCCTCGGCGTCGTGCAGCCAGACGATGAGCGGCAGGTTGTCGGCCATTTCGCGGAAACGCGCCTCGCTGCGCAGGACGCGCATCTCGGCCTGCTTCTGCTCGGTCACGTCCAGGTTGACGCCCGAGGCCACGGTCCGCCCGTCCGGCATGACCCGCTTCTCGCCGACGCCGAGCAGCCAGCGCTCGGTCCCGTCGGGCGCGGTCACGCGGAACTCGCGGCGAAACGGCTCGCCGGGGGCGGTCCCGTCCCATGCCTGCCGCATCGGGTCGAGGTCGTCTGGATGGATCCGGGCCTCGACCCTTTCGAGCGGAAACTGCGGCCCCTCGCCTTCGAGGAAGAACAGCGCGCGCGTGATCGCATCCGCCCAGGCCATGCCGCTCTCGAAGTCGATCTGCCATGTTCCCATGCCGCCCGCCTCGAGCGCGAGCCGCGTCAGGTCGCGGCTTTCGCGCAGGGTGCGGGAGGCGACCCTCCGGGCCGTGACGTCGCGCGCGGTGCCGATCATCCGCAAGGGGCGGCGCGCCGCGCTCTCGCCGCCGAACAGGACCCGCCCGGTGACGGCGAGCCAGCGTTCGCTGCCATCGCGGGTGACGACGCGATGCTCGACCGCGTAGGTCCCGTCCCCGTCAGGGGCAGCCGCGGCCGCCTGCACCGCCTGCTCGACCGTTTCGCGGTCGTCGGGATGGATCATCTCCGACAGGATGCGGTCATAGCTGAGCGGCGTGCCGATGGGCTGGTCGAACAGCGTGTAGGTCCGGTCGTCCCAGGTCGGCGCGCCGGTCACCATGTCGTAGTCCCAGACGCCCTGCTCCGCCGCCTGAAGCGCGAGTTCCAGCAGGTCGGAAGGACGGCCGCGCCGCAACGACGTGACGTCGACGTTCAGGCCCCGCACGCGCACGGCCGCGCCGTTCCCGGCACGCTCGACATGGCCGCGGTCAAGGATGACGCGGACCTCGCCGTCGGGCCGCACGATCCGGAACTCCTGGCAGTAGCCCTCGCCCCCGCTCAGGACCGACGCCGTGCGCGCCTCGCAACCGAGGCGGTCGTCGGGATGGACGAGATCGAGAAACTCCCTCTCCGAGGCCGGCGGTGTCTCGATGCCGTAGATATCCAGCATCTCGGGCGACCATTCGATGCGCTCGTCCCCGGTGTGCCAGACATAGGTCGCAGCGCCCGGAACACCGAGCACGTCGCCATCCGGCCAGTCGCTGGCGTGACCTTTCATCTGCATCGCTCCCGTGTGTACGCAAGGCTATCGCGGCCTGACCGGGTTGTGAACCCTGTCAAGCGGCCTGCGGGCGCGCTTGGGTGCGGTTCGGTCCGATCCGGGAATTCACGCTCGCCCCCGAGACGGCGCGCCGGGCCTAGAGGTTCTCGGGCTGGAGCATGCCCAGCACGTGATAGCCCCCGTCCACGACGATGATCTCGCCCGTGGTGCAGGCACCGTAGTCCGAGGCGAGGTAGACCGCCGTGCCCCCGATCGCGTCGAGCGTCGCGTTCGCGCGCAGTGGCGCGTTGGCCTCGGTCGTCTTGAACGTCTTGCGTGCGCCCCCGATGGCCGCGCCCGCGAGCGTCTTCATGGGCCCCGGCGAGATGGCGTTCACCCGGATCTTCTGCGGCCCGAGGTCGTTGGCGAGATAGCGAACGGAACTCTCCAGCGCGGCCTTCGCCACGCCCATCACGTTGTAATAGGGCGTCACGCGGTTCGAGCCCTGGTAGGTCATCGTCAGGAGCGTCCCGCCCGCGGGCATGAGTTCGGCCGCGCGGCGCGCCACGTCGATGAAGGAATAACACGAGATCGTCAGCGAGTTGCGGAAGTTCTCACGCGTCGTGTTGACGAAGCGACCGGTCAGTTCGGTCTTGTCGGAATAGGCGATGGCGTGGACGACGAAGTCGAGGCTGCCCCATGTCTCCGCGAGCTTCGAAAAGCCCGCGTCCATCGAGGCGTCGTCCATCACGTCCGCATCGATCAGGAGCGTGGAGCCCAGCGAGGCGGCCAGCGGCTCCACCCGCTTGCCGAAGGCCTCGCCCTGGTAGGAGAAGGCCAGGTCCGCCCCCTCGGCCGCCATGGCCTTCGCGATGCCCCAGGCGATCGATCGTTCGTTCGCGACGCCCATGATCAGGCCCCGCTTTCCCCTCATCAAGTCACTCATGCGCACATCATCCGTG
>CAZUVG010000199.1:0-5846 GCA_964623765.1 uncultured Roseicyclus sp. | reverse complement strand
CGCCGCCGCCGCCGGTGGAGCATGTCTGGCACATCGCCGAGAACGGCCAGACGAAGGGTCCCTTCTCCAAGGCCGCGCTCGGGCGCATGGTCACGGAAGGCACCCTCACCCGCGGCAGCTTCGTCTGGACGCAGGGGCAGGACGGCTGGATGCGCGCCGAGGACGTGACCGAGCTCGCCCAGCTCTTCACCGTCATGCCGCCCCCGCCGCCACCACCCCCGCCCGCGGGCTGATCGCGCATCGGCCCGCGAGTCGGCGGCCGGGTCAGGGATCGCAGACCGGCGCAGCCGGCGCCCGGGCACCGGGCGTCCTTGACGCGGCCGGCGACTCGCAGACCCTCGGGCTGGCCTGTTTGCGGCAGACCTGCCCGCAAACGGCCTCTCTGCAGGATCCCGGCGCCGCACGCCCGCGCCACGCCGCCCCGAACGCGCCGGCGCGGCGCAGCCGCGCGGGGCCCAACCCGTGGCAGGCCGGCAGGCCGAACGGGGCGGGAGCGCGCCCCTTGCCGCTGCCCACTTGATCGCCGCGACGGGAGACGGGACAAGAAGGCGACGACAGCCCCGAGGCCGCTTCCATGACAGACACATCTCCCCTCGACGCGCGCGCCCCCGAGGACGAGCACCGCTTCCCCTGTACCAACTGCGGGGCCGACATGCGCTTCGCGCCCGCCGAGGGCAAGCTCGTCTGCGATCATTGCGGCAACACCGAGGAGATCACCGAGGACGAGGGCGAGACTGCCGGCCCCTGGGGCGAGGCGCCGGGCGGCATCCGGGAACTCGACTTCGAGGCCGCGTTGCGAAACCGACTACAGACCGCGGAGATGGAGGAGACGCGCGTCACGCAATGCCCCTCCTGCGGCGCGCAGGTAACCCTCGCGGCGGAGGTCCACGCGAAGGAATGCCCCTTCTGCGCCACGCCCGTCGTCACCGACACCGGCACCCACCGTCACATCAAGCCACAGGGCGTCATCCCCTTCCGCCTGACCGAGAAGCAGGCCCACGACGCCATGAACGACTGGCTCGGTCGGCTCTGGTTCGCGCCGAACGGGCTGAAGGACTACGCCCGCAAGGGCCGGAAGATGGACGGCATCTACGTCCCCTTCTGGACCTACGACGCCGACACGCGCACGCGCTACACCGGGCAGCGGGGCACCGCCTACTGGGTGACCGTGCGTGGTGCGGACGGCAAGACCAAGCGCGTGCGAAAGATCCGCTGGCGCCACGTCTCGGGCCGCGTGCAGCGCTTCTTCGACGACGTCCTCGTTCTGGCCTCCCGCTCGCTGCCCAAGAGCTTCACCGACGGGCTCGCGCCGTGGCGGCTGGGCGAGTTGGCGGAATACCGCCCCGACTACCTCTCCGGCTTCCGGGCCGAGGGCTACACCGTCGGGCTCGACGAGGGCATGCAGGAGGCGCGCGCGGTCATGGAGGCGCAGATCCGCGCGGACATCCGTCGCGACATCGGCGGCGACGCCCAGAGGATCGGGACCGTGGACACGAATGTCTCGGACGTGACCTTCAAGCACGTCCTCCTGCCGGTCTGGGTCGCTGCCTACCGCTTCCGCGGCCAGCCCTACCGATTCGTTGTGAACGGCCAGACCGGCAAGGTCCAGGGCGAACGGCCCTGGTCATGGGTCAAGATCGCCCTCGCCGTGATCCTAGCCATCCTGCTTGCGGCCGCGGTCTTCTACGGGCTGGAGGTGCTCGACGAGGGCGATTTCGGGGTCGATCTCGACATGGGCGCTGCCATCCCTGCCCCGCAGGTCGAGACCGCTGCGCCGCGGGGCGAGACGGGGCCCGCCGCGACGTGACGCGCGCCTCGGCGCGCCCCTAGCCCTTCTTGATCTTCACCGTCCGCCCGCCGTTCTCCTGCCCGGCGCGCTTCGGCACGCGAAGCGTCAGGAGACCATCCTTCATCTCCGCCGAGAGCTTGCCCGCATCGGCGTCCGGGGGCAGCCGGAAACTCCGCGAGAAAGAGCCGTAGCTCCGTTCCGAGAAGAACCAGGTTTCGCCCTTTTCCTCCCTTTCGGAAGACTTCTTGCCCGAGATCGTCACGACCTCGTCGTGCACCTTCACCTCGACGTCGCTTTCGCTCACGCCGGGCAGTTCCAGCGCGATACGGTAGGCCTTGTCGTCGGACGCCGCCTCTGACGCGGGTGCGAACCAGTCGGCCACCTGGGACGCGAGTCCTCGGAAGGGTTCTCCGAGGCCCGACAGAAGGTTGTTCCTGTGGGATGCTTCGACCATGACCACCTCCTCCATCGTCGATTGACGGAGGCAACCGTATCGAGAAACAGGATCGGTCGTCGTTGACGTGAGTCAAAGCGCTGGCGGCTCGCGTCCCCTGCGGCTAGCAATGAAGGGCAACGGACGGGAGGCAGGCCCATGATCCTCTGCGCGGGCGAGGCGCTGATCGACATGCTGCCGCGGAAGACGGAGGGGGGCGAACAGGCCTTCGCGCCCTACCCGGGTGGCGCGGTCTTCAACACGGCGGTGGCGCTGGCGCGTCTCGCGGCGCCGGTTTCACTGTTCACGGGGCTGTCGGACGACCTCTTCGGCGAGCGCCTGTCGCGGGTGCTGACCGTGAACGGCGTGGACCAGTCGCTCGCCGCGCGCTCTTCGCGGCCGACGACGCTCGCCTTCGTCTCCCTCACGGGCGGTCAGGCGGCCTACACGTTCTACGACGAGAACTCTGCCGGGCGGATGCTGACCGAGGCCGACCTGCCCGAGGTGCCGACCACTTGCGCCGCAGGCTTCTTCGGCGGCATCTCGCTGGCCGTGGAGCCCTGCGCGGAGGCCTATCTCGCGCTCGCCGGGCGGATGTCGGCCACGGGGCGCCTGGTGATGCTCGACCCCAACGTGCGTGCGGGCTTCATCGCCGACGAGAACCGTTACCGCGCGCGGATGGAGCGCATGATCGCGCTCGCCGACATCGTGAAAGCGTCCGACGAGGACCTCGCGTGGCTCCTAGGCCAAGGCGGCGAGGGAGACGTTGCCCCGCTGGCCGAGGCGGTGCGCGCCCGCGGCCCGGCGCTCGTTGTCGTGACGCATGGCGCGGGCGGGGTGACGGCATTCGCGGGCGGCGCCCCGGTGCACGTCCCGGCGCGGAAAGTCGAGGTGGTGGACACCGTCGGCGCGGGCGACACATTCAACGCGGGCGTTCTCGCCGGTTTCCACGACGCCGACCTCCTCTCGGTCGATGCCGTGCGCGACGGCCTGTCGGAGGAGGCGCTCACGGCGGTGTTGGACCTCGGCGTGCGGGCCGCCGCCGTGACCGTCTCCCGCGCGGGCGCCAACCCGCCCAGGCGCGCGGACCTGCCGTGAGGGCGCTGGTCCAGCGGGTGAGCCGCGCCGAAGTGTCGGTGGTGGGCGAGGTGATCGGTCGGACCGGCCCGGGCCTGATGGTCCTCGTCTGCGCCATGCAGGGCGACACCGAGGCCGAGGCGGAGAAACTCGCCGCCAAGATCGCGAAGATGCGCGTCTTCGAGGACGAGGCGGGCAAGATGAACCGCTCGCTGCTGGACACGGGCGGCGGCGCGCTGGTGGTCAGCCAGTTCACGCTGGCCGCGGACACCAGCCGCGGCAACCGCCCCGGCTTCTCCGCGGCCGCGGCGCCCGAAGATGGCCAGCGGCTCTACCTCAGCTTCGCCCGTGCGCTTGCGGCACTCGGGCCCGAGGTGCAGACGGGACGCTTCGGCGCCGACATGGCGGTGACGCTCACGAATGACGGGCCGGTGACGATCTGGGTCGAGGCCTAGCACCTGCCTGGTCTCGTCGCATCGGGGACGGATCCGAGACCGAGAGGCAGGGAGGGCCCGCCCGATCTACCCCTAGCCGGCGCTCACCCACCGCCCGAAAACGCGGCACTTGTGCTCAACTGTTGGGCGAAGCGCGCCCTGTCACGGTATCGATACGGTCCTGCGACATGGCGCTTTGCGCCTTGCCCTGTTCTGTTAACCTCCCAGAGATGGAGGGATAATGGGCGGCGAGTCGCGCTTTTTCGACGAGATGCTGGATACGGACGGCGCGCCGCGCCAGCCTTATGGCTCCTACGATTCCTGGTTTTCCGGTGAGGACCTCAACGAGCTTCGCAAGAAGTCGCAGGAGGCCGAGACCTTCTTCCGCCGCACGGGCATCACCTTCAACGTCTACGGGCAGGAGCAGGCGGACGAGCGGCTGATCCCGTTCGACATCGTGCCGCGCATCATCTCCGCCCGCGAATGGGCGCGGCTGACCCGCGGCATCGAGCAGCGCGTGCGCGCGATCAACGCCTTCCTGCACGATATCTACCACCGCCAGGAGATTCTGCGCGCCGGCCGCGTGCCGGTGGATCTGATCGCGAAGAACGATGCCTTCCTGCCGCAGATGATCGGCGTGGCGCCGCCCGGCAACGTCTATACCCACATCGTCGGCATCGACCTCGTGCGCACCGGCGAGGACGCGTTCTACGTGCTGGAGGACAACGCGCGCACGCCCTCGGGCGTCTCCTACATGCTGGAGAACCGCGAGACGATGCTGCAGATGTTCCCCGAGCTGTTCAGCCGCATCAAGGTGCAGCCGGTCTCGGATTACCCGCGCGACCTGCGCCGCTCGCTCGCCGCCTCGGCCCCGCGGGACTGCTCGCCCGATTGCTGCGTCGCGGTCCTGACGCCCGGCATCCACAACTCGGCCTATTTCGAACACGCCTTCCTCGCCGACCAGATGGGGGTGGAACTCGTCGAGGGACACGACCTGCGCATCGTGGACGGCAAGGTGGCGATGCGCACGACGCGGGGCTACCAGCCCATCGACGTGCTCTACCGCCGGGTGGACGACGAGTTCCTCGACCCGATGAACTTCAGCCCCGACAGCATGCTGGGTGTGCCGGGGATCATGGACGTCTACCGCGCGGGCGGGATCACGATCGCGAACGCCCCGGGCACGGGGATAGCCGACGACAAGGCGATCTACAGCTACATGCCCGAGATCGTGGAATTCTACACCGGCGAGAAGGCGATCCTGCAGAACGTGCCGACATGGCGCTGCTCGGAGGCCGACAGCCTCGCCTACGTGCTCGACAACCTGTCCGAACTGGTGGTGAAGGAAGTTCACGGCTCGGGCGGCTACGGAATGCTGGTGGGCCCCGCCGCCTCGAAGAAGGAGATCGCGGCCTTCCGCAGGAAGCTGAAGGCGCGGCCGGGCAACTACATCGCGCAGCCCACCCTCGCGCTCTCGACCGTGCCGATCCTGACCAAGGCCGGCCTTGCGCCACGTCACGTGGACCTGCGCCCCTTCGTGCAGGTCCGCCCCGACGGCTGCACGATCACGCCCGGCGGCCTGACGCGTGTGGCGCTCAAGAAGGACTCGCTCGTCGTCAATTCCAGCCAGGGCGGCGGCACCAAGGACACCTGGGTGCTGGAAGAATGACCATGCTGGGCAAGACGGCAGGCGGGCTGTTCTGGATGTTCCGCCACCTCGAACGCTCGGAGAACACCGCGCGGCTGATCGAGGCGGGCTTCCGCATCGCGCTGACACGACCCGACGGGGCGGACGACGAATGGGCCAGCGTCCTGCAGACGGCAGCCGCCTCCGGGGGCTATCGCGCGCGGCACGGGGACGTGGAGGGCGCGCGCGCGATCGACTTCCTCCTGCGCGACGCCACCAACCCGTCCTCGGTCCTGTCCGCAATCGCCTCGGCCCGCCAGAATGCGCGCATGGTCCGCACGGCGCTCACGCGCGAGGTCTGGGAGGCGGTGAACGACACCTACATGATCCTGAAGGACGAGCTCGCGCGGCCCGTGCGCACCCGCGACCTGCCCGAGAAGCTCGCCACGGTGCGCCAGCAATCCGCGCTGGTGCGCGGCGCGCTGC
>CAZUVG010000198.1:0-5855 GCA_964623765.1 uncultured Roseicyclus sp. | reverse complement strand
ACGTTCACGCGCTTGCCCTGCAGGTCCTCGAAGGTCTCGATGCCGGCATCGGCCCGGGCGACCACGGTGAAGGGTTCGGGGTGAAGCGAGAAAACCGCGCGAAGATCCTCGAACGCGCCCTGCTCCTCGAAGCGGGAGGTGCCGTTGTAGGCGTGGTACTGCCAGTCGGACTGCGCGACGCCGAACTCCAGCTCGCCGCCCCGGATGGCGTTGATGTTGAAGATCGACCCGCCGGTCGACTCGACGCCGCAGCGGATGCCGTGATCGGCACGGTCGCGGTTCACCAGGCGGCAGATGGCGCCGCCGGCGGGATAGTAGACGCCCGTCACGCCGCCGGTTCCGATGGCGATGAAGGTCTGGTCCTGCGCCGAGGCCGGTGCCGCGATGGCGAGTGCGGACGCGGCGAGCAACGCGCCGGCAAGGTGCTTCGTCATGATGGTCTCCCTGTTTATTGGCTTTCGGATGCGGGAAGATGAAACAAGTCGTTGAAAGAGGTCAAGACTTACGATCATTTGTTTCAAATGGAATCCGACAGCACGCGCGAAGACCCCTCGCTCGACGACCTGCGGCAGTCGCTGGCGGAGCTCTCGCGAAAGGGGTCGCCGGCGATTGCCGCGCTGGCGCAATGGGTGCTCGAGCATCCGCAGGAGATCGCCTTCCAGTCGGTACGCGGGCTGGCGCAGTTTTCGGCGGCGAACGTCAACACGGTCTACCGGCTGTCACTGGCCCTTGGCTTCGCCGGCTACGACGAGTGCCGGCGCGCCTTCCAGTCCGCGCTGAGGCAGTCCGGCGGGCTCTACGGTGCGCGCGCCGCCCGGCTCAACACCCGGGGCAAGGGCGAACTGATCGACGAGCTTCGATCCGCTGCGCATGCCAATCTGGAGGAAGCGTTCGCGCCGCAGAGCGCGGGGCGGATCAGGGAGGCCGCCGCACGGCTCCTGCGGGCCCGCCGAATCTACTGCATCGGGGTGCGCAGCTGCTTCTCGCTCGCCCATTACTTCGCCTACACTGGCGGGATGGCATTCCCGAACTTCGAGCGGCCCTTCGTCGAGCCGGGAAGCATCATCGACACGCTGACCCACGCGACTTCCGAGGATGTCGCGGTGCTGATCACCTTCTCGCGCTACTCGGTGGAAGTCGTCAGGGCACATCAGGCCGCCTTGGCGCGGGGCGCCGGTGTCATCGCCCTGACCGACAGCTACACCTCGCCGGTCGCCCGCGGTGCCGACATCGTCTTCTGCCTCTCGATGGCCGGGCCGCAGCCCCTTCCGTCGCACGGCGCGGGCTTTGCCGTCGTCGAGGGCATCGTTCTGGAGATGATCAGCGCCAGCGCGCAAGCCCCGGGGCGGATCGCGGAGTTCGAGCGCCGGCTGCTGGATCTCGGCAGCTACCTCAAGGATGCCTGAGGTCCAGGGGGAGGCGGGGATGTGCTGCGACGTGGCGACAGGCCGTTTGCCGATCAGTAGAAGCCGAGGCGTTCGTTTATTTCCTCGACCGTCCGCAACCGGGCGCGGCCCTCGGCTCCCGCCCGGGCCGAGGCGCGAACGACCAGCCAGTGGCACAGCGACAGCACCGCGGCATGGTTGAACTGCGGCGTCTGCGTCGCCGTCCGGCAGCGAAAATGCCAGCGCGGAACCGGCGAGGCTGCCATGCCCTCGTCCGAGATGACCGCAAGCGCAGCGCCCGTCGCGGCGATCTCGTCGATGGCGGCGTCCGTCAGGCCGACGCGCCGCCGCAGCGCGAACAGCAGCACGACGTCGTCGGCGCACATGCTGGCGATGTGCTCGCCCAGCGACTCGCCGCCGCGGGGCGCAACGGCGACATCGGGCACGATCTTCACCAGCTGCCACGCGAGGTAGGTTGCGAAGGACTGGCTGATGCGGTGCCCGACGAGCCAGACCTTTCGCGCCGCGACCATGGCGCCGACGCATGCCTCGATGTCCGCCGGGTCGATGCGGTCGTAGGTCCAGGCGACGTTGTCGCGCTCCTCGGCGAGCGCGGCGGGCAGGGCGGTCGCCGCGGGCGGCGCGTCCTCCGCCTGGTTGAGCCAGAGGCGCGATCCCGTGCGCCCCTCCTCGCGCGCCGCGCGGCGGGCGTGCTCGTAGCTGTCGAACCCGATCCGGCGAACGAAGCGCGACACCGTCGCCTTGGATACGCCCGACAGCCGCGCAAGCTCCTGCGCATCGTAGCTCGCGAGTTCGCCGGGAAAGTCCAAAAGGAATTCCGCGAGCCTGCGTTCCGCCCTGCGCGTATCGGGCAGGCGATCGCGGATTCGGGCGAGAAAGCCGCTGGAAGGATACGACTGAAATTCCGGTTTCGTCATGACCCCATCATGGCGCGCTTCGGACCGGTATCAAGCAGATCTTTCGCCGAACGTGCGAATCGTTCCGGCATGACGAAACCGCCGTTTCGCAAGGTCTCCGGACGCGCGGTTTCGTGAAATGCCTTCGAAGCGGGCAAACGAACGGATGCACCGCCTGCGGAGCATTCGAAACCGAGATTTCAAAAATTTTAAAACCTAGAACTGCAGTTTCATTTAGGGTCCCGGACCACCAACGGAAACACTGTCGGCATCCAACGCAGAGGAGTTGCTCCATGTCGACCCGCAGAACCTTCCTGACCGCCTCGCTCGTCGCCCTTGTCGCCGGAGCCGCAGGTCCCGCGCTCGCCGACGGATGGCCGGAGAAACCGGTGCGCATCATCGTCTCGTTCCCGCCGGGGGGATCGAGCGACCTCGTCGCGCGCCTTTTGTCCGAGCGCCTGTCGGACAGCCTCGGGCAGCAGTTCGTCGTCGAGAACATGCCGGGTGCCGCAGGGACCGTCGCTGCAGGCGCGCTGGCCGAGGCCGAGGCCGACGGCTATACCTTCATGCTGTCCAACCTGACGCCGTTCAACGTCGCGCCCATCCGCTTTCCCGATACGCCTTACGACCCGATCGAGGACTTCGACCACGTCACCTATGTCGGCACCGTCCACATGGGCCTGTTCGTCGCGCCGTCGGTGGGCGTCGAGAGCCTCGGGGATTTCGTGGCCGCAGCACAGGCCGCGCCGGGCGATTACGAATACGGAAGCTCGGGAGTCGGCTCATGGGGACATATCGTGGCCGAGACCTTCGTCGATCTTTCCGGCGCGGAACTGTTCCACATCCCCTACAGCGGTTCGGGTCCGATGCGGCTCGACTTCCGCGCGGGCGTGGTGCCGACCATCTTCGACGCCGTGCCGCAGAACCTTCCCGCCGTGGAGGAGGGGACGGCGATCCCGCTCGCCGTCACCGCGCCTTCGCGCATCGACAGTCTGCCTGACGTTCCGACCTTCACGGAACTAGGATACGATCTCGTGGCCGAGAACTGGCTGGGCGTCTCCGGCCCCGATGGCGTCCCCGAGGAGATCCGCACCGCGCTCGACGTGGCGCTGCAGGAGGCCATGGAAGATCCGGACGTCGCCGCGCAATTCGACACCTGGGGCCTGGTGCGCGAGGCCAAGACAAGCGGGGAATTTGCCGACTACGTCGCGGCGCAGTTCGAGCAGTGGCGCGCCATGGTGCCCGCAGCGATCAACTGAGGGCCGGCTCATGCGGATCGCCGTCTTCTTCGTGGGCGCGCTTGCGGACCGGGGTTTCAACGCAAGCGCGCATCAGGGTGCCATGCGCGTGGCCGAGAGAGGCATTGCCGAGGTCGAGGTCATCTCCGGGGTGCCCTACGATCAGGCGGCGATCCGCGCGCGCCTCGCCGGGGCGCTCGCAGACATCGACGGGCTCGTCTTCATCGGCGGGCAGGGGAACCTAGCGATGCCGGGGATCGCCGCCGATCATCCGAGGCACCGCTTCGCCATCGTGCAGGGCAAGCGGATGGGCAAAAACCTTGCGAGCTATGACGTGCGCCAGGAGGAGTCGGCCTTCCTTGCCGGCGTTCTTGCCGCGCACATGACGCGAAGCGGCACTGTCGGGCATCTCTCGGGCCACCGGGTGACGCCGGGGCTGAAGGGGCGCGCGGGCTTCGTCGCCGGCGTGCGCCACGTGGCGCCCGAGATGCCTATCCTCACATCCTTTTGCGGCACGCAGGACGAGGCCCGGGTGGCCCGGGTCTGGGCGGAGGCGCAGATCGCAGCGGGCGCCGACATCCTTTTCACCATGCTGAACGCGGCGCGCGAGGGCGCGACCGAGGCCTGCCGAGCTGCCGGGATCCGGCAGATCGGCAACGCACTCGACTGGGTGGCCGAGGATCCGCAGGTCTTCGCGGCCTCGGCGCTGGCCCGCATCGACCGTGGCGTCGAGCGCGCGGTGGAAGACATGGTCGCGGGCCGCGTCCCGGAAAGGATCGTCGGATTCGGCCTCGCCGACGGCGACTTCGTCAGCCTCGCCATGGTCAAGGACGTGCCCGAGCAGGCACGCGCGGCCGTGGCGCGCGCCGCCGACGCGCTTCGTAACGGCGAAATCGATCTGCCCGAGGACTACGACGGCCCGGAATTCGCCCCGGAGGACGCGCAGTGTTTTCCGGACGCCTGATCGCGCTCCTCGGGCCGGCGCTGATGCTGGCCGCGGGGCTCGGTTTCGCGCTCGGGGCTGCGGCGGCGCTCGATCTCGGGTCGGTGCGCCGGATGGGACCCGGCGCCTTCCCGCTGATCGTGGGCAGCCTGCTGGCGGTCCTCGCGCTCGTGGCACTCCTTCGCGAGTTGCGCGCTCCGGGCGACGTCGCACGCCCCGATCCGCGCTCGGTCGCCGGTGTGGGCGCAGGCGTCGCTGTCTTCGCCTTCGTCACGCCGCTTTTCGGGGTTCTTCCCGGCGCAGCGCTGTCGGTCCTTGGCACATCGGTCGTGACCGGCGCGCTCGGCTGGCCTGCGCGTCTGGCACTTGCCGGCACGGTCGCCGTCGGTGTCTGGGCCATCTTCGTGGCAGGACTCGGCCTGCCGCTTCCCGCGCTGCGGTTGCCGTGATGAACCTGCTCGACAATCTTGCGCTCGGCTTCGAAACGGCCGCCACCTTCGTCAACCTCGGCTGGTGCTTCGTCGGCGTGTTCCTCGGCACCTTCATCGGCGTCCTGCCGGGCATCGGGCCGCTCGCGGCCGTCGCGATGCTCCTGCCGGTCTCGTTCTACCTGCCGCCGGAGACGGCGCTGGTGATGCTGGCCGGTGTCTACTACGGCTCGGAATACGGCGGCTCCATCTCCTCGATCCTTCTCAACATCCCCGGCACGCCCTCGGCCTCCGTCACCTGCCTCGACGGCTATCCGATGGCGCAGAACGGTCGCGCGGGCGTCGCGCTGTTCATGACGGCGATCGCGTCGTTCTTCGGCGGTGTCTTCGGGGTGGCGGTGATGATCGGCCTGTCGCCGGTTCTCGCCGAATTCGCGCTCCGGTTCGGCCCCGCGGAATACTTCTCGGTCATGGTGCTGGGGCTCGTCGCGGCTTCCGTAGTCTCAGGGTCCGGGGCGCTGCGGGGGGTGATGATGGTCTGCCTCGGCGTCCTGATCGGGACCGTGGGCATCGACGTGAATTCCGGCGAGACCCGTTACACCGGCGGCATCGCGCAGCTTCGCGACGGGCTGAGCCTTGTCGTCGTGGCAATGGGCCTGTTCGGGATCGCGGAGGTGATGACCTCGGCGCGCGGCGCGACGCGGAGCTACGCGGGCCAGAAGGTATCGCTCAGCGCATTTCTCCCGACCGCGCTGGAATGGCTCCGCTCGATCGGCCCGGCCCTGCGCGGCGCGGGCATCGGCTCGTTCTTCGGTACGCTTCCCGGCACGGGCCAGACGGTCGCCTCGTTCGTCGGCTACGCGCTGGAAAAGCGCGTCTCCCGCCGGTCGGCATCCTTCGGCACGGGAACCGTCGAGGGCGTCGTCGTGCCGGAGGCGGCCAAC
>CAZUVG010000197.1:1472-5861 GCA_964623765.1 uncultured Roseicyclus sp. | reverse complement strand
CCCAGAGAGGCGGCGAACGGAAGCGCGATGGATCGCGCTCCCATTCGGTGCGGATGTCGGCTTCGGTCGGGGGCCACGACGTTGACCCAGGCGTTCACGTTCCAGCTGACCACGCTTTGCGACCATTCCATGAACAGGACCATCTTCTCGCCGTCCATGTGCTGCAACGTCTGCGTGATCGTCAGCAGGCCGACCACCAGTTGCAGCCAGATCAGGCCCATGATGATCAGGTCCATCGGCGTGGAGGTGACGCGGATGCGCGGATCGGCGATCCATCACCTGCCGCAACGGTCTGCAACCGGCGCGGCACCTGATCAAGCGTCAGTCCCCGATCGGCGGGGTCGACTGAACCACCCGCAATATTGCTGACAACCCGTCAGAACTCCTGTGCGCGATGAGCCACTCCCGCGCGGAGACCGTTTCCGGGCCAGCCGTCGGACAAGCCAGTGCTCAGCCCCAACCGTATAACACCTGGAAAAAGAGAAAATCTGGCCGCTGCCTGATCGGTAGAACGCCTGCGATGCGGTCGTGGCTCTGCCGGAAGTTGCGTGCCTCCTCGCTTGGGCACTGCTCATGCCCAGCAGGCGCGTCCATCGAGGATTCTTCCGTCGCCCGAACTGAAGCATGGTGATGTCATACAAGTGTTACAAAAACTATAGATAAGTGTCACCGACGCTCTGTAGGCACGCTCTGCGGACGGGCACCGTCCCAGACAAAATCTCAGGAGAAGTCATGTCACATCTCAAGCTTTCGACGGCTGCAATCGCCGTGCTGGCGGTATCTTCCGTTGCCGCCGTCGCGCAGACCCGCGACAACGTGCAGGCGGCCGGTTCCTCGACCGTTCTGCCCTACGCAAACATCGTCGCCGAGGCCTTCGGTGCCGAAACCGACTTTCCCACGCCCGTCATCGAGGGCGGCGGGTCCTCGACCGGTCGCGCGCGCCTGTGCGAAGGTGTCGGCGTCGGCACGATCGATATCGCCAACTCGTCCTCGCTGATGAGCGAGACCGAGCGCGCGTCCTGCATGGAAGCCGGCGTCACCCCGATCGAGGTGCGCTTCGGCTATGACGGCATCGTCTTCGCCTCGGACATCAACGGCCCCTCCTTCGCGTTCGAGCCGGTTCACTGGTACATCGCCCTGGCGGCCGAGCACTTCCTCGATGGCGAGCTGGTTGCCAACGAGCTGACCAACTGGGCCCAGGTTGCCGAAGTCGCCCAGTCGCTGGGCATCGAGGGTGACCTTCCCGACCAGGAGATCAACGCGTTCATCCCGGGCACCAACCACGGCACCCGCGAAGTGTTCGAAGAGAACGTGCTGCTGGCGGGCTGCGAGCAGGGCGGCTTCTTCCCCGCGATGCTGGAAGCCGGCGTTGACGAGGACACCGCCGAGGACGCCTGCATGGCCGTGCGTACCGACGGCCGCTCGGTCGATATCGAGGGCGACTACACGCAGACGCTGGCAAACCTCGACTCGACGCCCACCGGCATCGGCGTGTTCGGTCTGTCGTTCTACGAGAACAACACCGACCGTCTGCAGGTTGCCACCATGTCGGGCGTGACCCCCTCGACCGAGACGATCTCGGTCGGCGAATACCCGGTCTCGCGTCCGCTCCAGTTCTACGTGAAGGAAGAGCACCTGGGCGTCATCCCCGGCCTGCACGAGTACATCGCCTTCTTCGTCTCCGACGCCATCGCCGGCCCGGGCGGCCCGCTCGCCGAGTACGGCCTCGTTCCCGATCCGGAACTCGCCGCGACCCAGGTGATGGTCGCCGAGATGGGCAACTGATCTCCGGATCATTCGACCATTTCGGGCGGCCCCTTTGCGGGGCCGCCCTTTCGAGACCCTGCGGTCTCCCGCATGCCACCCAACCTGCGAAGGCTCGACGATGGGTCCTGCTCTGACATTCCAGATCGTGCTGCTCGGCGTGACGGCGCTTGCGCTCGCCGGTTACGTCCTCGGGCGCCGACGCGCGCGCGCAGCGGAAGCTACGGCGCCGCAGGCCATGCATTCGCGCCCGAACCAGCACGGCTTGCACGTTCTGCTCGCCACGGCCGTTCCGGCGATCTTGTTCGCGATGGTCTGGGCCTTCATGTCCGGTGTCCTTTCCAACGTCTACGTCGAGGCGGCAATTCCCGACGACCTCCAGGATGTTCAATTGCCCCTGCAACAGCGCGAGGGGCTGACCGAGCGCGAGATCGAGGTGCGCGAGGATGTCCTGCGCACGCAATTCGTCGCCGCCGTCAGGAACCTCGCAGATGCCATCGACGGGTATGTCGCGAGCGGAAACGCTACCAACGAGGAAGTGGCCGCATGGCGTGCCGACCTTGCTCCGCTGCAGGAGAGGCTTCGCGCCGAAGGGCAGGTCGTGGGGACGGCGATCACGCCGGGCATGCTCTCGGTGGCCCTCGAGTTGAGGCGCTTCGACACGCGCATCGCGACCATCGGGCCGATCGTGGCTCTGGTGCTCGGCGTGGCCGGGTTTTTCGTCGCCCTGCGCGCGGTCAGGCCCGAATTCCGCGCCCGGATCATGGTCGAGCGCTGGTTGCTCGGCTTTCTCGCCTTTGCATCCACCGCTGCGATCCTGACGACGGTCGCAATCCTCGCGTCCATCACCGTGCCATCCCTTACCTTCTTCCGGGAATACGGGCTGTTCGACTTTCTCTTCGGGCTGGAATGGGCCCCGGCAGGCGATGTCGTGGGCATCCCCGAAGGCCGTGACGGGGGCTACGAATCGGCTCTCGGGTTCCTGCCCCTGATCTGGGGGACGCTCTACATCGCCTTTGTGGCGCTGCTAGTATCGGTCCCCCTCGGTCTTCTGTCCGCGGTCTATCTGTCCGAGTTCGCGTCCAAGCCCGTCCGCGCCTGGGTCAAGCCCGCGCTGGAAATCCTCGCGGGGATACCGACCATCGTCTACGGCATCTTCGCGCTCATCACGGTCGGCCCCTTCCTGCAGGCCGTGGTCGGCGCAACGGTCATGCCGAACACGGTTTCGGTTGTCACGGCCGGCACCGTGATGGGCATGATGCTGGTTCCCTTCGTCTCGTCGCTGAGTGACGATGTCATCAACGCCGTCCCGCAGGCGATGCGGGACGGATCGCTGGGACTCGGCGCGACCCAGGCCGAGACCGTGACAAGGGTGATCCTTCCCGCCGCCCTGCCGGGCATCGTGGGGGCCACCGTGCTCGCCGCCTCGCGTGCGATCGGGGAGACCATGATCGTGGTTCTTGCGGCCGGTGCTCTCTCGAACGTGCAAGGGATCGAGCCAAACCCCTTCGGCGCCGTTGTCACTGTCACGACCCGCATCGTCGCCGTCCTGACCGGCGAGGGATCGGGCTTCGACTCGATCGACGTTCTCGCGGTCTTCGCGCTCGCATTCACGCTCTTCTTCATCACGCTGGGGCTCAACCTGTTCGCCCAGCGCATGGTGGCCAGGTACCGGGAGCAATACGACTGATGGCAGATGCAACCCTCCCGGGCGCAAGGCCCACGCCGAAGTCGTCCATCCTGACGCAGTCGGCCTACGTCCGTAAGCGCCACCGCGCTGGCGCGGCGCTGAAATGGCTCGGCCTGGTGTCGATCACGCTGGTCCTGTTCTTTCTGGCCGTCCTTCTGTGGTCGATCTTCTCGCGCGGGATCCCGGCGCTGTTCCAGTACCAGGCGCAGATCGAGCTTTACTACGACCCCGCGATACTGAACCCCGACGGCGGCGATGTCACGCCCGAGGAGATTGACGACATCAACCTGCGAACCGGTTTCGAGCGCGGCATCTTCACGGAATCGCTTCGGAGCACCCTCGAGGATGCGGGCATCGACGTCGAAGGCACGGTCGAGCGGCGCTGGACGCGGGAAGCGGTCAGTCTGTTATCGTCCGCCGGTCTCGAGGACAGCGAGGACACGATCGCTGCCGCGGGTTCTCCTTCGGAAGCGGCACAGGTATTCGGCCAGACGGGAAATGCCCTGCGCGCGGCGACGGCAGCCCTTAGCGGGGATGACCGCGACGCCGCGGCCGAGGCGCTCTCGACCGCAGCCGAGGCGCTTGCCGCCGCCGGCTTCGAGGACGCTTCCGCGACCGTGGCGGCCCTCGATCCGTCCGACGGCGACGCAGCCTCGCAGGCGCTGCAGGCGACGGGATACCAGCAGGCGCTCTTCGACGCCGCCGGCGCCCTGCGTCAGCCGGCACAGTTCGACGATGCCTCGCTTTCCGCGATCATCTACGCGACGAACCGGCGCGACGTGCGCGACCGGCTTGTCGCCAATCCCGACCTCGTCGGGACGACGGAGGCCGTCGGCGTTCCCATCGACATCAACGTGACGCGCTACCTTTCGGGGGAGCTGAGCGGCGAGGGCCGCGCGCAGATGCCGCCCGGGTTCGATATCGGTCAACTGGCG
>CAZUVG010000197.1:0-1462 GCA_964623765.1 uncultured Roseicyclus sp. | reverse complement strand
ATTGAAGAGGCGGGCTCGAGTGAGGCCGGTTTTGCCGGTCTCATCGATTTCGCCTTCCGCTGGCACTTCTTCACGAATTCATATTCGCAAAGCGGCGAGATCGCCGGGATCGGACCGGCGCTCATGGGGTCGGCCTACATGATGCTCGTGGTGCTCGTCTTCTCGTTGCTGTTCGGCGTGGCGGCCTCGATCTATCTTGAGGAATTCGCGCCGAAGAACCGGTTCACCGACTTCATCGAGATCAATATCGCGAACCTTGCGGCCGTGCCGTCCATCGTGTTCGGCATCCTCGGAGCGGCGATCCTGTTCGCCCTGATGGACCTTGGCTTCGGCAACTCGATCAGGGGAACCGCGCTTCTTGGCGGGATCGTCCTGTCGCTCATGACGCTGCCGACGATCGTGATCGCGACCCGTGCGGCGCTCAAGGCCGTCCCGCCGTCGATCGCGGACGCGGCGCTGGGCGTGGGTGCGTCGAAGGTGCAGATGGTGTTCCACCACAAGCTGCCGCTGGCGGCACCGGGCATCCTGACGGGAACGATCATCGGCATCGCGCAGGCCTTGGGGGAAACGGCCCCGCTCCTGCTGATCGGGTTGTCGGTTTCGACCGGCGCGGATCTTCTGTCCTCGCCATTCGCGGGCGGCCTGCTGGAGCAGACGCAGTCCATGCCCACGGTCGTCTACCTTTTCGCACAGAACCAGGATGCCCCCGTGCGCGAAGGTCTTGCGCAATCGGCGATCGTCGTCATGCTGCTCCTTCTCTTCGCCCTGAATATTCTCGCAATTGTCCTGCGCCGCAAGTTCGAGCGGAGGTGGTAGGCCCATGGAGGATGCCGATATGTACGACCTGAAGGTGACGGAGCGGAACGTGGACGATACCGACATCAAGATGAAGGCGCGGGGCGTGGACGTCTTCTACGGCGACAACCATGCCATCAAGAAGGTGGACGTTGACATCCAGGACAAGACCGTGACGGCCTTCATCGGCCCCTCGGGTTGCGGCAAGACCACCTTCCTGCGTTGCCTGAACCGGATGAACGACACGATCAACCTGGCCCGCGTGGAAGGTGAGATCACGCTCGACGGCGAGGACATCTACGACAGGCGCGTCGACCCGGTGCAACTTCGCGCCAAGGTCGGCATGGTGTTCCAGAAGCCGAACCCATTCCCGAAGTCGATCTATGAAAACGTGGCTTACGGCCCGAAGATTCACGGATTGGCGAGGAACAAGGCCGAGCTTGACGAGATCGTGGAGAAATCGCTCCGCCGCGCCGCGCTGTGGGACGAGGCGAAGGATCGTCTCGACCAGCCCGGCACGGGGCTTTCGGGCGGCCAGCAGCAGCGGCTGTGCATCGCCCGCGCGGTGGCGACGAACCCCGAGGTCGCGGCGACGACGGTGCGCGAAGGCGGGGCGAACCTCGTGCGCGGCTACCAGAACTTCCTGGAGGACTGGGACCGCGCCGTC
>CAZUVG010000196.1:4170-5865 GCA_964623765.1 uncultured Roseicyclus sp. | reverse complement strand
GAGATCGACAAGATGGGGCAGGACTTCCGCGGCGACCCGGCGAGCGCGATGCTGGAGGTGCTCGACCCCGAGCAGAACAGCACGTTCGTGGACCATTACCTCGAGGTGGAATACGACCTCTCGAACGTGATGTTCATTACCACCGCCAACTCCTACAACATGCCGGGCCCGCTTCTGGACCGGATGGAGATCATCCCGCTCGCGGGCTACACCGAGGACGAGAAGCTCGAGATTGCCAGGCGCCACCTTCTGCCCAAGCAGGTCAAGAACCATGGCCTGAAGGAAAAGGAATTCGCGCTGACCGACACGGCGCTTCTCGACACGATCCGCTACTATACCCGCGAGGCGGGCGTGCGAAACCTCGAGCGGGAACTGGCCAAGATCGCGCGGAAGTCGCTGACGAAGATCCTCAAGAAGGAGGTCGAGCGCGTCGAGGTGACGCCCGAGAACCTCGAGGACATGCTGGGCGTCCGCCGCTTCAAGTACGGTCTCGCCGAGAAGGAGGACCAGATCGGCGTGGTCACGGGCCTGGCGTGGACGTCGGTCGGCGGCGACCTTCTGTCGATCGAGGCACTGCGCCTGCCGGGCAAGGGCCGGATGAAGACGACCGGCACGCTCGGCGACGTGATGAAGGAGTCGATCGACGCCGCGGCGTCCTACGTGCGGTCGATCGCGCCCCGGATCGGGGTGAAGCCGCCGCGGCTCGACCGCTGGGACATCCACGTCCACGTGCCCGAGGGGGCCACGCCCAAGGACGGCCCGTCGGCAGGCATCGCCATGGTGACGTCCATCGTGTCGGTCCTGACGCAGATCCCGGTGCGCAAGGACATCGCCATGACGGGCGAGGTGACGCTCCGCGGCAACGTCCTGCCCATCGGGGGCCTGAAGGAGAAGCTCCTCGCCGCGCTCCGGGGCGGCATCACCACGGTGCTGATCCCGCAGGAGAACGAGAAGGACCTGCCCGAGATCCCCGACAACGTGAAGGAGGGGCTGACGATCATCCCCGTCTCCCACGTGAGCGAGGTGCTGGAGCAGGCGCTTGTCCGCAGCCCCGAGGCGATCGAGTGGGACGAGGAGGCCGAGGAGGCCGCCGCCGCGAAGGCCCGCCTCGAGAGCGGCGGTGAGGGGGCCACGGCCCACTGACCACCTGTGCCCAGACGCGGTGACGATGCTTCGGCCCGTCGCGAGAGATCGCGGCGGGCCGTTTCCTTGCCCCGTGGCCCGTCCGGGTCGGGCCGGCGCATCTCAGGGCGCGCGGGCGGCTCTGCATCGGATCCCGCGGACGTTCGGGAGCGGCCTTTCTCCGGTCGTCGGTGCGCCCGGGTTCCTTCGCGACCTGGTCCCGGTTTCGCCATTTTGCGTGTCCCGCGCGCCACGTTCGTCCGTTTCCAATCCTTTCACCACGTCCCGATTGTTGCGCGATGGCGTACATCCCCCGATGCCTGTGGATAACTTTTGCCGGCGCTCGGGCCGGCTGTTCCGGGAGGGTTTCTGCATGGATCGGTCGCGCCGCCGGATGCTCATCGGGGCTGGCGCCGCACTCGTTGTCCCGGGCGCGGGGGGACGGGCGTCGGCGCAGGCCATCGAGACGCGCCTTCCCGGACGCGGCGATATCACGAGCGGGATGCAGGTCACCTTCACCCGCGTCGCCACGGCCGAACCCAAGGTCGCGCTGACGTTCGACGACGGTCCGCA
>CAZUVG010000196.1:0-4160 GCA_964623765.1 uncultured Roseicyclus sp. | reverse complement strand
CCGGGGGTCACGCCGCGGCTGCTCGACTTGCTGAAGGCCCACGATGTGCCGGCCACCTTCTACGTTCTGGGCACCCGCGTTGCCCGGTCGCCCCGTCTCGCCGCGCGCATCGCGGAGGAGGGCCACGAGATCGGGAACCACACGTGGTCGCATCCGAACCTCGCGCACCTCGGCGACGCGCAGGTGCTGGAGCAGATCGACGCCACGAGCAGCGCGGTGATAAATGCGACGGGCCGGATGCCGGTAACGTTGCGGCCGCCCTGGGGTGAGCTATCCACGCGCCAGAGGCTTATGGTCTTCCGCGCGCGCGGCATGCCCTCGGTCTTCTGGTCGATCGATACCGAGGACTGGCGTCGCCCGGGCGCCTCGGTCGTCGCCGCGCGCATCCTTGCCGCGGGCCCTGGCGACGTCGTGCTCGCCCACGACACCCACGGGCAGGCGCTGCGCGCGCTGCCGTCGGTCATTGCGGGACTGAGGGCGCGCGGGTTCCGGTTCGTGACGATGTCGGACCTCATCGGCTGGCCCTCGTGGCACTCGCGCCGCCTGCGCGCACAGGTCGCCTCGGGCCGCGGCTGACCGGTCTTTGCCCCTTGCGGAGCCCCGCGAGGATGGCTAAACGACCGCCACCCGGCGGGTGATTAGCTCAGTGGTAGAGCGCTTCGTTCACATCGAAGATGTCGGGAGTTCGAATCTCTCATCACCCACCAAAGCCCCTCCGCCAGTTGCCGAAATCCTTCCAGCCACCGTGTTGTCCGGCATCGCAGCCGCGGCCCTTCTGGAGAGGTCCAGCGCGCACTGAAATCCGGGCACCCGAGGCGGTCAGAGACGTTCGGCATGCTCGCCGTCCGGCCCGGGCGGCGGGTCGTGCCCATCGTCCGGCGTCATGCGAGAACTGCCTACCATGACCGGGTCGGTGCCGAAGAAGCGGTTTCGCCCGGCCCGCTTGGCCTCGAGCAGGCGCCGGTCGGCGATGCGCATGAGGCTCTCGAGCGTGGTCCCGTCGTGGGGCCATTCGCCGATCCCGGCAGAGAAGGTGATGCCCTCGCGGAAGGTGCCGTCCTGCCACACCTTCTCGGCCAGGCGCGCGCGCGCCATGCGAAGCCTGTGGATCAATGCGCGCTGTGGCATTCCGCCTGCGAGCACGAGGAACTCCTCGCCGCCGATGCGGAACACGGCGTCGTCTTCGCGGAACACGCCGCGCAGGGCCTGCGCCACGAAGACGAGCGCCTTGTCGCCCTCGTCGTGGCCGTAGGTGTCATTGATCGACTTGAACCGATCCACGTCCACCATGACGAGTTGCAGGGACTCGTCGTCCGATGCGGCCGCGCTTGCAAGCTCGGTGAAGCGCGGGCCGAGCGGACGGCGGTTCGACAGGCCTGTGAGCGGGTCGCGTTCGGCATCGGCGGTGGCGGTCTCTGCGGCGCGTGCCAGTTCCTCCTGCAGGCGAACCGAGGCGGTCACGTCGTCGGCGATCATGATGTAGCCGAGCGGCGGATGATCGCGCCCCACGGCCGGGTCGATCGGCTGAACCTCGACGTCGAAATGGCGGCCCGCCAGCGGCAGGGCGGAACTGCGGCGCCGCTGGTCGCTGCGCGCCAGCTCGAACAGTGCGAGAACCGCGCGCTCGGCCGCCGCCCGCCCGCCGCTGGCGCTCGCGTGGTCAGCCAGCATCGCGTCGGCCGAACGGTTTCCGGCCGTCAGCCGGTCCTCGCCTCCCACTACGAAGATCGCCTGGGGAAGGTTGTTGTAGACCTGCCGTCGCGCCAGCGCCCTGAGGTCGAGCGTGCTGTCGCTGATCAGCATGACGACGTAGATGACGATGACGATCGCGAACATGAAGGGTGTCGGATCGTAGCCCCAGAAGGTCACGCCCAGGTACATGTGGCCCGCACTGCCGAGCGTTGGCACGAGGCCCAGCAGGAACAGCAGCCAGTAGCGCAGCTGTCCGCTGGCCTGCGCGGTTATCGCGGCGTTGAACAGGAGTGCCAGCGAGATGCAGACCGTCACGTAGACGTAGCCGAGCGCCACGTAGAAGAGCGGTCCGTGGTCGTAGACCATGAACGGACCCGCCGGGCCGTCCACGAGGCGGGTCGCGGGCGTGTAGAAGGCGCCGTGGATGTCACTGGTCAACGCGAATCCCGCCGCCGTCAGAGGCACGGTGATCATCAGCAGGTTCTGCGCCCGCTTCCCGGCGATGGAGGTGCCCACGGTATAGCGGTAGACGAAGCACATCCAGGCCGTTGCCACGAGGGCGATGCCGACATGCGAGAGGCCGCTGGCGAGGATCTTGCAGGCCGCGTCAGGCATGCCCATCTCCAGCGCGGCCGTCCACAGCCACCACATCGCGCCGACGTGGGCGTAGACCAACGCGGTCTGTCCGGGGAAGCTCTGGTGGCGGGAAAGCCACACCGCGAAGGGAATGAGCGACGTGGCGAGAAACGCCGCGACGTAGCTTGGCGCAGCGGGCGAGAAGCTTGCCAGGCAAGGCAGGACCGGGCCGATCTCAAGCACGAAGACACCCCGATTCTTTCAAGTATTGCTGGGTAAAACGGCTCTTCCGCCGATTCCCTTGCCTCGCATTGCCCATCGCGGTTCCGCGGTCCGCCTGCCTGTCGTCCGTCGCGGCGATGCGTCCGGCCGGACCGTCGCCACGGACCTTCCCATCCTTTTGACCCAGAACTTTACTCTTTGCCATCTTCTTTTTGCCACAGGTCTGTAGGAGAACTTCGGAAAAGAGGCAGAGCAAAACGACGTGAACATGCCGATAAGATCAATCACGTCCCCTGACCACATGCGCCTGACGCTCGGGAAACTGTTGATGTTCCTGGGACTGGTCGCCTTGCCCGCGTGCAACGCGACGCTGATCACGCAGGCGGAGTTGCAGGAGGGCGTCGAGCGCGCCGAGTGGGTGATCGTGGACGCCGAGAACGCCTGGGCGAACCTGCCCGGCGCGACAATGGTGCTCGAGCGCCGCTTCGCCGACGTGGTCGAGCAGCGCGTGTCGCTGCCCAACGACACGGTCATCAGCGGCGACAACTTCGCCCACCTGCGCGCCGTGCCGCGCTCGGACGGGCATATCTTCGATCTCGAGCGCGCGCTGGTGCAGGTGGGCGGTCTGCCTTCGCCCTTCGCGCGAGATGATCTGGACGTGATGCGCTCCCGCGAGGATGCGGCCGGTGCGCTTGCCTGGACCGAATGGACCGACGGGGCGGGGACCACCTGCGTACTCGCCCTGCGCCGTCTGACGCCCGGGGCGCGCGTGATGCCCGCGCAGGCCCGCGCCCTGGACATGGTCCTGCGCAACTGCAGCACGGACGGCCCGGAGGCGGCGCTTGCGCCGGCAGGCCCGCAGGCAGTGACCTTCTCCGCGCCGCACGGTGCCGCTCAGGGCGCCGGCGTGCTGACGCTGTCCCCGCTCGCGGCGCCGATGCCATGAGTGCCGCCCGCAACAGACGGGCGCTCGCGCCGCTGGTGCTGGGCCTTGCCTGGGTCGGGCTCATGGCGCCGATCGTGCTGGTGGCGAGCCTGCCAACCTCGACGGACGTGCAGGCACTCCTCGGTCTGACCGCCGTCCTGCTCGTGGCCGCGCTCAAGCCCTTCACCCGCAAGAGCCTGCTTGCACGCCTGTCGCTGCTGGCCGTGGCGAGCCTGCTGGTGCTGCGCTACTGGATCTGGCGCCTGCTGGAGACGCTGCCGCCGGTGGACCAGCCGGTCTCTCTCGCGGCGGCACTTCTGCTCTTCACGATCGAGACCTACGCCATCGCGGTCTTCTTCCTGACGGCCTTCATCAATGCCGACCCCAAGAACCGGCCGATGCCGCGGCGCGTCCATGCCGAGGACCTGCCCACGGTCGACGTGCTCGTGCCCTCCTACAACGAGCCGACGGAGATGCTGAGCGTCACGCTGTCCGCGGCCAAGCACATCCACTATCCCCGCGACAAGCTGCGCGTCGTGCTCTGCGACGACGGTGGCACCGACCAGCGCTGCAACCATCCCGACCCGAAGATCGCCGAGGCGTCCAAGGCTCGGCGGGCCGAGCTGCAGCAGCTCTGCCGCGATCTCGGCGTCATTTATTCCACCCGTGCCCGCAACGAGCATGCCAAGGCCGGCAACATGTCGGCCGCGTTGTCGCGTCTGGACGGCGATCTCGTCGTCGTCTT
>CAZUVG010000195.1:0-5883 GCA_964623765.1 uncultured Roseicyclus sp. | reverse complement strand
GATGTCCTTGCCGAAATCGTGCTCGGAGGTCTCGTCGTCCATGTCCTCGAGCAGCAACTCGCGCAGGAAGGACCACCTGAAGACGTAGATGCCCATCGAGGCGAGCGTGCGATCGGGGTCGTCGGGCAGGCCCGGAGGGTCGGCGGGCTTTTCGAGGAAGCCCTTGACCCGGCCGGTCGCGTCGACGTCCATCACGCCGAAGGCGCTGGCCTCCTCGCGCGGCACGGTCAGGCATCCCACGGTCACGTCGGCGCCGCTGTCGGCGTGCGCCTGCAGCATGATCTCGTAGTCCATCTTGTAGATGTGGTCGCCGGCGAGGATCAGCACGTAGTCGACTTGGTAGCTGTCGACGATGTCGGTGTTCTGCGCCACGGCGTCGGCGGTGCCGCGATACCAGTGCTCGCCCTTGGCCCGCTGCGAGGCGGGCAGGATGTCGAGATACTCGTTGCGCTCGGCGCGGAAGAAGTTCCAGCCGCGCTGGCAATGGCGGATCAGGCTGTGCGCCTTGTACTGCGTGGCGATCGCCATCTTGCGGATGCCCGAGTTCAGCGCGTTCGACAGCGCGAAATCGATGATCCGCGTCTTGCCGCCGAAATAGACCGCGGGCTTCGCGCGTCGGTCGGTCAACTCCTTAAGCCGGCTCCCTCGCCCGCCGGCAAGGACGAAGGCCATGGTGTTCCGCGCGAGTCTTGACGGGCTGTCGACCATGAACCCTCGTCCCCCTGTCTCCGGTCGGCCCCGCTTCTTGCGGCGGGGCCGCCTTTGTGAGGAAGCCTAGGCGATCCGGCCCCGGTTGCAACCGTCGCGGGACCGGATAGGAGAAAACATCAGACCAGCGGCTCGGCATGCCAGATGTCGGCGAGGTAGCCACGGATCGTCCGGTCCGCGGAAAACCAGCCTGAGCGCACCGTGTTCAGCGCAGCCATCCGTGTCCAGCCGTCGCGGTCGCGATAGGTCTTGTCCACCTCGCGCTGGGCGCGCCAGTAATCGGTGAAGTCCGAAGACACGAGGAAGTAGTCGGGACCCGCGATGTTGTCGACGATGTTGGCGTAGCGCGCGGGCTCTTCCGGGGAGAACACGCCGTCGCGGATCGCACCGATGGCCGCGGCCAGCCTGGGGTCGGCGGCAATGGCCTTTTGCGCGTGGTCCGTCACCTTGCGGCGTTCCACCACCTCCTCGGCGGTCATGCCGAAAAGGAAGAAGTTCTCGGCCCCCACCCGCTCGCGGATCTCGACGTTGGCGCCGTCGAGGGTGCCGATGGTGGGCGCCCCGTTCAGTGCGAACTTCATGTTGCCGGTGCCCGAAGCCTCCTTTCCGGCCGTCGAGATCTGCTCGGAGAGATCGGCGGCGGGGATGAGGCGTTCGGCGAGCGTCACGTTGTAGTTGGGCAGGAACACGACCTTCAGCTTGTCGCGCGTCGCCTCGTCGGCGTTGATGACGGCGGCCACGTCGTTGATCAGGCGAATGATGTCCTTGGCGAAGAAGTAGCCGGGCGCGGCCTTTCCCGCGAAGATCTTGACCCGCGGCGTCCAGTCGGCGTCGGGCTCGGCCCTCATGGCCTGCCAGAGAGCGATCGCCTCGAGGATGTTGAGATGCTGACGTTTGTATTCGTGGAGCCGCTTGATCTGGACGTCGAACATCATGGCTGGGTCGATCTCGATCCCGTGCTCGGTCCGGATCCACCGCGCGAGGTCGGCCTTGTTGGAGTCCTTCGCGCGGGCATAGGCGTCGAGGAACGTCGCGTCGTCGACATGCGGCTCGAGGTCCGACAGTTTCTCGAGATCGGACACCCAGTCCTGCCCGATCCGGTCGGTGATGAGGGTGGCAAGACGCGGGTTGCAGGACAGGAGCCACCGACGCGGCGTCACGCCGTTGGTCTGGCTGACGATCCGGTCGGGATGGAGACGGTTGAGTTCCTCGAAAACGGTCTGCTTCATCAGCTCGGTATGCAGTGCCGAGACGCCGTTGACCTTGTGGGCCATGATGAAGCTCAGGTCCCCCATGTTGACCGCGCCCTTGTCGCGGATGCGAACGGAGGCGGCCGGATGCGCCTCGCGATGGGCGGTGTCGATCCGGTCGATTAGCTCCAGGTGCCGCGGCAGGAGCCGGCCGAAGAGGTTCTCGCTCCATTTCTCCAGCGCCTCCGGCAGGAGCGTGTGGTTGGTGTAGGACAGCGTGTTCCGCGCAAGCTCCGTCGCCTCGTCGAAGGGCACGCCGCGCACGTCGTGAAGCTGCCGCACGAGTTCCGGCCCCGCGATGGCCGGGTGCGTGTCGTTCAGCTGGATCGCCACCTTACGGGGCAGGATGCGCAGGTCGCCGTGTTCGTGATCGAAACGGCGCAGGATGTCGGCGAGCGAGGCGGCAGTGAAGAAGTATTCCTGCTTCAGCCGAAGCTCCTTGCCGATGTCGGTATCGTCGTTGGGATAGAGCACGCGGCTGATCGTGCGCGCGGTCTCCTCCGGAACCGCCGCCGCGACGAAATCGCCGCGATTGAAGCTGTCGAGGTCGAAGCCCTGCACCGACTGCGCGGACCACAGGCGCAGCGTGTTGGCCCAGACGCCGTTCCAGCCGACGACGGGTGTATCGTAGCCCGCAGCCATCACGGCCTCCGCGGGTTCCCAGGCGCCGTCCCGGACGGTGCCGCCGAAGCCCAGACGATACTTCGTCTCGGGACGCTCGAATTCCCAGGCATGCGGCTCGCTCAGCCAGGTCTCGGGCAGTTCCACCTGCCGGCCCTCGACGATGCGCTGCTGGAACAGGCCATGCTCGTAGCGGATACCGTAGCCGTAGGCGGGCACGCCGAGCGACGACATGGATTCGAGAAAACAGGCTGCCAGCCGCCCGAGCCCGCCGTTGCCGAGGGCGGCGTCCGGCTCGTCGGCGATCACCTTCATCGGGTCGCAGCCGAAGCTTGCCAGCGCCTCGCACGCGGAATCGAGCAGGCGGAGGTTGACGAGACCGTCCTCGAGAAGCCGGCCGATGAGAAACTCCATCGACAGGTAGTAGACCCGCTTCGCCCCCGCGGCATAGGAGCGGCGGGTGGAATCGAACCAGACGTCCACGATCCGGTCGCGCAGCGCATAGGACAGCGCCATGCGCCAGTCGTATTTCGTGGCATGGTCGGCGTCCTTGCCGACCGTGTAGGTCAGGTGATGCAGGATCGACGCCTGCATGTCCTCGATACCGTTATGGGTACTGTCGTGCATGGGTCTGCCTCGGGATGGATGGCGGAAGGCTACCGCCGACGTTCTGGGTCACACGGGATCGCGTTTCAAGTCGCCGGGGTCCTTCGCCTCGTCAGGTCGTCAGATGGGCCACGCCTATCGCGTTTCGGCAACAAATCCGTGGCACTTGTCGTTCGATTCGCCTTTTTTCACGGCATTGCGGCCAGATGTCGGCGATAAAGGGGAATGGCGTTGCCGAAGGGGCCTCCGGTGCCGCGGGTGCACGGGACGTAGTGCAGGCCACCGCGGCGTTCAAGCGGCGCTGACCTCGGGATTGCGTCCCGCCGGATCCTCGGAAAGGTGGCGCGGTTGACGGGGCTCGAACCCGCGACCCCCGGCGTGACAGGCCGGTACTCTAACCAACTGAGCTACAACCGCTCGCCCGAAACCAGGGGCATCCCCGGCGTGACGGGTGGTCTATTGCGCCCGCCCCGCGCCGTCAAGCGCGGTTGCGCGGCCGGCGCTCGTTTTTCCCCGCGCTTCAGTCGCGCCGGATCGGACGGGCCGAGGCCAGCGCCCGGTCGCGCGCCCGCTCCCGCGCGAAGACCCATAGGCCGGCGCCCGCGATCAGCAGGGTTCCCGCCCAGACCGCGGGCCGCGGGATCTCGCCGAAGACGAGCCAGCCCCAGAAGATCGCGAGGGGCAGCGCCACGTATTCGTAGGAGGCGACGACCGAGGCCGTCCCCAGCCGGTAGGCCTGGCTGAGGCAGTAGCCCACCCCCGCGGACATCAGGCCCAGAAGCCCGAATATCCAGAGGTCGCCGGTTTCGGGCCAGACCCAGGCGCGCAGGAGAAAGACAAGCGGCGCGGAGTCGAGCCCCTCGGCATGACGCCCGTCGCCTGCGGCCACGTAGAAGCCGAGGCTGACCACGATGAACGCGCACTGGATATAGATCGCCATGGCCGAGGCGGCCGAGCCGACCCCCAGCTTTCGGGTCAGGACCTGCATTCCGGCATAACAGGCGGCGGCGAGCACGGGCAGCGCGAGGCTCCAGCGCGGGATGTCCCCCCAGTCGACGCCGGGCGCCACCATGATGCCGACGCCCGCCAGGCCCGCCAGCACCGCCACGAGCCGCTGCCGCCCCACAGGCTCGCCAAGGACGGGGATTGCGAGCAGCGTGATGAACAGCGGCGCGACGAAGAAGAGCGCCGTCGCCGCCCCGAGCGGCATGACCGAAAGCGCGAGGAAGAACAGCATGTTGGCGATAACGATCAATCCGGCCCTCAGTGCATGGAGGCCCGGCCGGTCCGTGCGCAGAAGCCTCAGCCCCCCTTCCAGTTGCAGGAAGACAAGGCTCGCCAAGGCCCCGATGACGGAGCGCACGAAGACCATCTGGTGGAGCGGGTAGCCCCCCGAGAGGAACTTGATCGCCACGTCGTTGACGGAGATGCAGAGCATGCCCGCGAGGATGAAGGCGATGGCGCGGGTTGCATCGGCCTCCGCCCCTGCCCCGGCCGAGCTCATGCCGACACCCCGACGGCGAGGCGGCGGGCGAGCGCGGGGGCATCGTCCCAGCGCACCACGAGGGCGGTCACGTCATGTCCGAGCAGGCGCTCGTCGAAAACCCGCCCCTCCTGCCCGCCCCAGCGGCGATAGACCTCGCGCGCGGCATGGTTCCGCTCCAGCACCTCCAGCCGGAGCGAACCCGCGCCTGCCGCGACCGCCACGGCCGCCATCAGGGCAGCGCCGATCCCCTGCCCCTTCAGCCGGGGCCGCACGTGCAGATTGTCGAGGAACGCCCCCTCGCGCCCGGGCCGGCCGAACGCCGCGAAGCCGGCAGTCGCGTCCGCGCCCCGTGCAACGAGGACGTGGTGCGACGCAAGCGCCTCGGGCCGCCACTTCGCGCCGAGCCAGTCGTCGAGCGGGCGGGCAAGCGCCGCGTCGGGCAGGATACCGCGATAGGCCGCACGCCAGCTGTCGGCCTGAAGCGTGGCGATGGCGGGCAGGTCGTCGGCCCGGGCGGGCTCGACGCGGAAAGACTCGCGAGGCTGCATGGGCGTGACGGTGGACCTTTCGCGCCCCGGGCGCAAGGCAGCGAAACCGGCCCGGCGGCGGCAGCATGGTCGGGGGCCGCCCCCCCTGCCCCGCGGGCCTGCGGACGGTCCGCTGACACGCGTCAAGCTCTGTCTGAATCGTCCGAACTGCCGTACAATCCGCTATATTAAGCCAAACTCGGTGAAAAGGCGCCAGCATGTCACGCGAGCAGTATCGGACCGTCAAGGAGGTCGCGGACCTTCTGCAGGTCAACGAGGTCACCGTACGACGCTGGATCAAGGACGGCGAGCTCCGGGCGATCGATATCGGCAAGGGATGGCGGATCGGCCCGGACGATCTCGACGCCTTCCTGGAAGGTCACGCGACGCGGCCCGCCGCCAGGCCAAACGGCGGCACGGACACGTCTCCGGAGGAGGAGGCAGCACAGAAGACGAAGGAACAGAAGAATTGATGGAAGTAATCGTTCAGTCGCCGTTCGCGGAGATCGCCGCACTGCTCGTTCTGGCGGCGGTTGTAGGCTTCCTCGGGATCATCCTGCGCCAGCCGCTGATCGTCAGCTTCATCGCGGTCGGCCTGATCGCAGGGCCCTCGGCGCTGGACCTGGTGCGATCGGACGAGCAGATCAGCCTGCTGTCGGAACTTGGTATTGCGGTGCTGCTGTTC
>CAZUVG010000194.1:961-5899 GCA_964623765.1 uncultured Roseicyclus sp. | reverse complement strand
GAAGCCCTCGGCCTCCAGTGCCTCCTTCATCACGAGAAGCGAGACCTCGGTCCGCGCCAGCCCGTGCAGGAGAACGACGCAATCCGGGTCGTCCGCGTCCGCGCGGGCCGGCAGAGCCGCGGCGAGACCGAAGAGAATGGATAGGGCGACCGCACGCATCGCCGCACCATAGCGCGGGACCGCAGCACACGCGAGGGCGGTTGTGAGGCACGTCGCGTCGCGACAGGGTGTCTGCATGAACGACACGAACACAGCGCCCGCCCGCACCGTGCCGCGCCTCGCCGTGCGCGGTATTCTCCTGCTCGACGGCCGTCTCCTGCTGGTCAACGCCTATCCCGGCGACGAGAGCGACCTTCTTTGCGCGCCCGGCGGCGGGGTGGAGCCGCACACGAGCCTGCCCGACAACCTCGTGCGGGAGTTCTTCGAGGAAACGGGCCTGACCGTGGCGGTGGGGGCGCCGTGTCTCGTGAACGAATTCCACGCCCCGGACCGCGCCTTCCACCAGGTCGACATCTACTTCCGCGTGGCCCTCGTCTCGGGCGATCCCTGCGGCCCGTGGGAAGATCCCGAGGGTATCGTGAACCGCCGGGTGCTGGCGAGCCGCGAGGAGATGGCGGGGCTGCGCTACAAGCCCGACAGCCTGCCCGAGGCAGCGTGGGGCGAGGGCCTTCTCTACGATCCGCTGGAGCCTCTCGTCAGCTGAAGGGCGCCGAGGCCGTAGGCGATGCCGCCGAGCGTCAGGAGGCCCGCGCCAAGCATCCGCAGGGTGACTGCCTCGCCCAGCAGGAGCGCACCGCCCGCCGCCGCCAGCACGGGCACCGAGAGCTGCACGAGACCGGACACGGAGGCGTCGAGCCGCGGCAGGACGGCATACCAGAGCGCGTAACCCAGGCCCGAGGTCACCGCGCCCGACAGGACGGCGAGCGCGACGCCCGCGGGAGCGGCTGCCGTCCCGCCGCCCGACATCGCGAGCAGGGCGAGGAGGCAGACCGGCGCGGCGAGCACGAAGTTGGCGGCGGTTTCCGCCATGGGATCGGTCGCGCGGCGCCCGACCAGCGAGTAGATGCCCCAGCCGAGCGCCGCCGCCAGCATCACCGCCGATGCCGCGCGCGGAAGCGCCACGTCGCCCGCCGGCCAGACGAGCCATGCCAGGCCCGCAAGCGCGGCCCCCGCCCCGATCCACCGGCGCGGGGGCAAGACCTCGCGCCCGAGGACGGCGCCCGCGAACATGGTCACCTGCACACCCCCGAAGAGGATCAGCGCCCCCACCCCCGCGTCGATCGAGACGTAGGCCCAGGAGAAGCCGACGAGGTAGAGCGCGAGGCCCAGCACACCCGGCGCGCGGCGCCGTGAGAAAAGTGGCAGGCGCACGCCCCGCACGAGGACGAACACTGCAAGCACCACGGCCCCGGCCACGGCCCGGATCGCCGCGAAATCGCCCGCGCCGATCAGGCCCGGCCCCACCGCCATGCGGTTCAGGACGGAGTTCGCTGCGAATGCTGCCATCACGACCGCCGTCAACGCCGCGAGTCTCATGGGCCGCGTCCCTTCACCGCTGCCGCGTGCCCCCCTCCCAAGGGTCACGCGGCAGCCTCCAGCAGCCGCGCGGCAAGCGGCCCGGCGAGGTGGCTCACTTCACCGCCCGCAAGCGTCATCGCGATACGCCGGGTTTCGGCCTCCACGACGACGAGATCGGCCCGCATGCCCGGCGCAAGCCGCCCGCGGTCGTCGAGGCCCAGGAGGCGCGCCGGGCCCTCCGACACGAGCGCCCATGCCGCGGCGAGGTCCATGCCCTCGTCCGCGAGGCGGAAGGCGGCGCGGGCGGGGGCTGGATAGTGGTAGTCCGAGGCCAGCGCATCCACGAGGCCTGCCGCGACTAGCACGCCCGCCGCGACCTTGCCCGCGTGCGACCCGCCGCGCACGAGGTTGGGCGCGCCCATCACCACGCCCTCCCCTTCCGCCTTGGCGGCCTGCGCGGCCTCGACCGTTTCGGGAAACTCCGACAGGACCGCGCCCAGCGCCCGGGCGCGGGCGCGGTCCCCGGCCCCATGGTCATCGTGGCTGCCGATCAGCACGCCTCGCGCGCGCAGGTCGGCGCCGAGCCGCGCCAGCGCGGCGGGCACCTCTTCCCGCCGGTCGTGCATCTCCTGCAGGAGGCGCCAGTGCGCTTCGGGCGACCGGCGCGCCTTCAGCGCCTGCCCGGTCAGGCTGGGCGGCCTCTTGCCCGCCGCCAGTTCGCGGTGGGGAAGATGGTCGTTCAGGACGACGTAGGGAATGCGCGCCCGCTCGACCAGCGCGAGCGCCCGGTCGAAGGCGTCGATCATGCCCGTCTCGACTCGCAACTGCATCAGCGTGTGCGCCCGCATGGGTGTCGAGGTGAGCGCGTCGGCCAGCGCCTCGGCGAAGTCGGGACCGCGCATTCCCCCTTCCCAGGAGAAGAACTGCGCCACGACGGCCGTCGTTATCCCGTTCGCGCCAAGCTCGGCGTCGAGGCCCGCGAGGCCCGCAGCGAGGCTGTCCATCGCGCCACGGCGGGGGGCGAGGTGGCGCTCGAACCCGTCGCCGTGAATATCGACGATCCCCGGCAGGACGAGATGGCCCGAAAGATCCAGCCGCCGCCCCGTGGGCGCCGGGGCGATGCGCCCGCCCGAGATGCCGAGCGGCATCCCCACCAGCCCCTCGGGCGTGAGGATCGAGCCGGAGTGTAGCGTGAGATCGGGGAGGGTCATGGCCCAGTGATGGACCGAACGCCGGGCAAGGGGAAGCCCTGCCGGCGCCCACCGCCGATCAGGACTCCGTCGTTCGCCGCGCGTCCCGCACCACCGTCGCGATGGCCCCGGCCCCGGCCAGCGACAGGGCGAGAACGGCGATCCAGCCAAGGAGCGGGATCAGCGCCACGATCGCCGCGACGAAGGCGCCGAGAAGGGCGAGGCCCGCCTTCGGCAACACCGTCTCGGGCATCGGGTTGCCGAGCCTGAGCCAGATCCCGACCCCGAGGATGTAGGAGCCCATCACGTAGCCGGCGTAACCGATCAGCCCCGCCAGCAGGAGCGCGGCGAAGAGGAGCGGGATGCCGATGACCGTGAGCGCCAGAACGAAGCCCGCGCCGGCGACGACCGAGACAAGCAGGAAGCCCGCCACGAGGCTCTGCCCCGGATGCGCGAGCGCGCGGGCCCGCCATTCGGCGACATGGGCAGGCGCCACGGCGACGGCCGCGGCGGCGAAGGCAGCGACCGTCAGGACGCTCACGATGAACCCGGTGACCGCCGCGCCCCATGCCGCGCGGCGCATGTCGTCGAAACCGCCGGGCATGGCGTCGTCAACCTCGATATCGCGCACCTCGACCCGGTCGGCCGGCGCCACGCGCTCGGGGATGGCCACCGGCGTCTCGCCGTCCTCCACGTAGACGATGACCCGTCCCGCGACCGTCGCGTCATTGCCGAACTCGGCGCGGTCCACGGCCAGCATCAGGTCGCCGGCCACTGGCGCGTCGAGCCGCATGTCCTCGGCCGCGATCATGGCCGAGGCACCGAGGCTGCCGGAGATGTCCACCGCGCGCGCGAAGGCGCGGAGGTTTCCGCCGATCGCAGCGTCGATCGTGATCTCGGCAGCGGCCAGCATCGCGGGCCCGGCCACGTCCGCCGTGACCTCGATCTCGTAAGCCGCGCCGTAGAGGCGTCCCGTGGGCGCGTCGACCCCTAGGAGCCGCGCCGCCAGGTGCGCCGCGCCGCCCACGCCGCTGTCCACGGAGATGTCCTCGGCCGCCGCGAAAAGATCGCCCGGGGTCTCGACGGCGATCTGCAGGTCGTTGCCCGCGATGAACCTGTCGCCGGCGAAATCGAGAAGGGCCGGGTCGTCGTCCTGCGCCGCTGCGGGCGCGGCCACGGCCATGGCGGCCGCGGCAAGGATGGGCAGCAATCGGAACATCGGAACCTCCCCCGCCACTGGAAAACTCCCGGCAAGGAAACTCCGATTCGCCCCGCGGCGCGTTGATCTGGGGCAATCGCTCAGCCGTCGCGGTAGGCGACGGCGATGGCGGCGGCTGGATCGGCCTCGCCCAGCCCCTTGTCGATCGCCTCGCGCTGCGCCGCCGCGGCGAGGTCGAGCACGGGTGCGGTCAGACCATGCGCCTCCACCACGCGACGGAAGACGGCGTTGTCCTTGGCAACGCCCGAAAGCGGGAAGCCCACGGTCGGGTCCTGCCCAAGGATCTTCGGCATCCGGTCGCGGATCATCGGCATACCGGCGGGTCCCGCGTTCAGGATCGAGAGAACATCCTGAAGCGGAATGCCCGCCCGCCGGGCGAGCGGCAGCATGTCGTTGAGACCCGCGACATAGGCCTGAAGCATCGCGTTGTTGATTGTCTTCATGACCATGCCCGCGCCGATCGGACCTACGTGGACCACCCGCGGCGTCAGGAGCCGCAGGACCGGCAGGGCCCTCGCCGCGGTCTCGGATGCCGCGCCGAGGAAGATGCCGCAGGTCCCGGCCTCGACCATCTCCGGCCCGCCCGAGACCGGCGCATCGGCCACGGCCGCCCCCCTCGCTGCAAGGGCCTCGGCCCGGCCCTGCAGGATTTGCGGCACCACCGTGCTCGTCTCGAGGATCAGCCGCCCCGCGAGGTCATGGGCAGCCAGCGCGTCCAGCATTTCCGCCACCGCTTCGTCATCGAAGAGCGACAGGAGGAGCGTATCGGACACCTCGACCAGTGCGCCAATTTCCGCGGCCGGCGCGATGCCCTCGACCCGCCGCCCCGAGCGCGTCCAGCCCGTGACCTCCGCCCCCTGCCCCGCGAGGCGCCGCCCCATCGCGGCGCCCATCCGGCCGAGCCCGATTATCCCGATCCGTTCCGTCATGCCTCTTGCCCCCCGTTGCGCAGCGCGGGCAGCCCGATGCCCGTGGCCTCGAAACCGCCATCTGCGGCCAGTATCTGCCCCG
>CAZUVG010000194.1:0-951 GCA_964623765.1 uncultured Roseicyclus sp. | reverse complement strand
TGACATAGGATGCGTCCGCCGAGCAGAGGAAGACGATGACGGCCGCGATCTCCTCCTCCGAACCGTAGCGGGCCAGCGGGATCGCGTCATGGTAAGCGTCGATGATCGCCTGGCTGTGCACAGCCATGGCGAGTTTCGTGCGCACGGGCCCCGGGCAGACGCAGTTCGCGCGGATGCCGTGTTCGCCCAGTTCCGCCGCCTGCTGACGCGTCAGGTGCATCACCGCGGCCTTGGACGTGCCGTAGGCAACCCGCAGCGTCGAGGCGCGCAGGCCCGAGATCGACGCGATGTTGACGATTGCACCGCGGCTCTGCTTCAGCGCAGGCAGACAGGCCTGCGACATCAGGAAGACGCCGTCGAGATTGGTTTCCATCACCTTCCGCCAGCGGGCGAAGTCGGTCCCCTCGATCGGTCCGAAATCGGCGACGCCCGCGTTGTTCACGAGCGCGTCGATGCGGCCAAGGACGTCGCGCGTCGCGGCCACGGCGCGCGTGACCTCATCGGGGATCGAGACCTCGTGGGGCAATGCCAGAACGTCCCCAAGTGGCCCCGCCGCGACCTCGAGTTCCGGCGCGTCCCGGTCGAGCATGGCGACGCGCCATCCCCGGTCGAGGAAACGCTTCGCCGTCGCGAGGCCGATGCCGCGCGCGGCCCCCGTGACGAGCGCGACGGGCGTGTCTGGCATTGGCTGTGCCCCCCTTTTTGCCGCACCTTAGGGGACGGCGCGGCGGTGAGGAAGCGTCACCGCCGCGCAGCTTTCGTCCGCGGTCGTCGAGCTGTGCCCGCACCGAAATGGCACCGTGCTTCGTCGCCCGGTAAGGCGCGCCGCCCACCGAACGGATGAAGCGGCGCGTGCTCGGCCGCTCGAAGACGGCGAGGGTGCAGTCGGTCGGGACGTGGCACTCGCGGGTGATGCAGGTGACGCCGGGAAGAACGGCTGCGCGGAGCAAC
>CAZUVG010000193.1:0-5911 GCA_964623765.1 uncultured Roseicyclus sp. | reverse complement strand
TACGAGAACATGTCCGGCGGCGGCGGCGGTGTCGCGATCGCCTACATGATCGAGAACGCCGAGAGCCTCGACAACACGCTGATGGTGAACTCGACGCCCATCGTGATCCGGTCGCTCACGGGCGTCTTCCCGCAGAGCTTCCGCGACCTCACGCTCGTTGCCGGCACGATCGGCGACTACGCGGCACTCGTGGTGCCGGCCGACAGCGACATCGAGAACATGGAGCAGCTGCTCGCGGCCTATGCCGAGCAAGGTAACGACTTCGCCGTCGGCGGCGGCTCGGTCCCGGGCGGCATGGACCATCTCGTGGCCGCGATGGTGATGCAGGCCGCGGGCGAGGACCCGACGGCAGTCAACTACATCCCCTACGACGCGGGCGGCGAGGCCATGGCGGGGCTGCTGTCGGGCGAGATCGACGCGCTGTCCACGGGCTTCTCCGAGGCAATCGCGCTCGCCGACCAGGGCGAGGTGCGCATCCTCGGCGTCACCGCGCCCGAGCGCGTGCCGGCCTACGAGACGGCGCCGACCTTTGCCGAGCAGGGGATCGACACGACCTTCGTCAACTGGCGCGGCTTCTTCGGCCCGCCGGGCATGTCGGAGGACGATCGCCAGGCCTACATCGACATGTTCGAGGCCATGTACGAGACCGAGGCCTGGGAAGAGGTGCGCGCGCGGAACGGCTGGGTAAACATCTGGAACCCGGGCGAAGACTTCCGCGCCTTCCTCGAGGCGCAGGAGCAGGAGATCGGCGACCTCATGCGGACGCTGGGCTTCCTGTGATCCTCGTCTTCGGGGCCTGAGACCACGGGGGCGGCGGGACAAGTCCCGCCGCCCCAACGGCACGGCCGACGCCGGACCGGCCGACTTGACCGGCATCCAAGGGGAGGGGTTGCCATGGCGCTCGATCGCTGGATCGCGCTTGTCTTCATCGCGTTCTGCTGCGTCTACGGCTACGCGGCCTTCTTCACGATGGATCAGCTTTTGCCGCCGTTCATGCAGCGCAACCCGGTCTGGCCGTCGACCTTTCCAAAGGTGCTGGCCGTGCTCGGCGTCATCGTGGGACTGGTCGTTCTCGTCGGTCTGGAGAAACCGTCCGACAAGGCCGAGCCCTCGGCCGTCGACATCAACTGGCGGCGCCTGCACGACTACAACCTCGGCCCCGCGCTGATGCTGCTCGCGCTCATGGTCGTCTACGCACTCGCCCTGCGGCCTGCGGGGTTCCTTCTGGCGACCACTGTCTTTCTCGCCGGCGGCGCGGCCATTCTCGGCGAGCGACGCTGGATCACGATGATCCTGACCGCCGTCATCGCGGCCGTCGCGGTCTGGTATCTCGTGCAGGAGGTGCTGGGCATCTTCCTGCGCCCGCTGCCCTTCTTCCTGAGGTAGACCCATGCTCGAAGGCATCATGATCGGCCTGTCGGCCGCCTTCTCGGTCCAGAACCTGCTGATGGTGGTCGCAGGCTGCCTGATCGGCACCTTCATCGGCATGCTGCCGGGGCTGGGGCCGATGTCCATCATCGCCATCATGATCCCCGTGGCGATCTCGCTGGGCGATCCTGCCGCGGCTCTGATCCTGCTGGCGGGGGTCTACTACGGCGCGATCTTCGGCGGTTCGACCTCGTCGATCCTTTTGAACGCACCGGGGGTCGCGGGGACGGTCGCGACGAGTTTCGACGGTTACCCGATGGCGCGGAACGGCCAGGCGGGCAAGGCGCTGACCATCGCCGCGGTGGCGAGCTTCGCGGGCGGCATGATCGGGGCAATCCTGCTCGCGATCTTCGCCCCCGCGCTGTCGTCCGTCGCGCTCCTCTTCCACTCTGCGGAATACTTCGCGCTGATGGTCGTGGGCCTGTCGGCCATCGCGGCCTTCGCGGGAACGGGGCAGGTCTTCAAGGCGCTGATGATGACGGTCCTCGGGCTGATTCTCGCGACCGTGGGAGAAGGTGCTCTGTTCAACATGCCGCGCTTCACGATGGGGATGATGGACCTTCAGTCCGGAATCAGCTTCATCACGCTTGCCATGGCCATGTTCGCCTTGCCCGAGGCGATCTTCCTCGTGCTGAATCCTGCGCGCTCGGCCCGCGGCAGCGAGACCTCCGGCTCCGGCAAGATCACGGGCCTGCGGTTCTCCCGCGAGGAGGCGCGCGCCATCGCGCCGGTGATCGGGCGGCAGTCGGTGCAGGGCTTCTTCATCGGGGTTCTGCCCGGGGCGGGCGCGACGATCGCCTCGTTCCTCGGCTACGCCGTGGAACGCAACATCGCCAGCGGCAAGGAACAGGAGCAATTCGGGAAGGGTTCGGTCAAGGGCCTCGCCGCGCCCGAGACGGCGAACAACGCGGCCGCCACGGGGTCCTTCGTGCCGCTCCTGACGCTGGGCATTCCGGGGTCGGGGACGACCGCGATCCTTCTCGGCGCGCTCATCGCGCTGAACGTGACGCCGGGGCCGCGGCTGATGACCGACGAGCCGGAGGTCTTCTGGGCGGTCATCACGTCGATGTTCATCGGCAACGTGATCCTGCTGATCCTGAACCTGCCGCTCATTCCCTACATCGCCAAGATTCTAGCGATTCCAAGGAATTACCTCATTCCCTTCATCCTTTTCTTCACGCTGATGGGCGCCTATATCGGGCAAAACAACGCGACCGAGCTCCTGATCCTCGTTGGCCTCGGCGTGCTCGCCACGATCCTGCGCTTCGCCGACTACCCGCTCGCGCCGCTCCTGATCGGGTTCATCCTCGGCACGATGCTGGAGAACAACTTCGCGCGCTCCATGCAGCTCTACGGCGGGCTGGACTTCATACTCGAACGGCCGATGACGATGGGGCTCCTGGTGCTCGCGCTGCTGCTTGTCCTTCTGCCGAGCTACCGCGCGCGGCGGGCGCGCCGGCGTGCCGAAGGGATTGCCGATGGCGACTGATACCGCCGCGCCGCTCCGTGGCATTCGGGTGCTCGACCTGACCAATGTGCTGGCCGGCCCCTTCGCCTGCCACCAGCTCGCGCATCTGGGCGCGGAGGTGATCAAGGTCGAGGCGGTGGGCCGCGGCGATCTCGCACGAAACCTCGGTGCCGATCCGGACCTGTCGGCGAGGGCCATGGGAGTAAGCTTCCTCGCGCAGAATGCAGGGAAGAAGTCGCTGACCCTGAACCTCAAGGACCCGCGGGGCAGGGCGGCGATGAAGCGGCTCGTGGCGACGGCGGACGTGCTGGTGGAGAACTTCCGCCCCGGCGTGATGGATCGCCTCGGGCTGGGCTACGCCGCGCTCAAGGCGGAGAACCCGCGGCTGGTCTATTGCGCGATCTCGGGCTTCGGACAGGACGGGCCGTGGGCCGACCGCCCGGCCTACGACCAGATCGTGCAGGGCGCCTCGGGCGTCATGTCGATCACGGGCGATCCGGAGAGCGCGCCGCTCCGCGTGGGGTATCCGCTTGCCGACACCGTGGGCGGCCTTACGGCCGCAATGGCGATCTGCGCGGCGCTGAACGCGGAGGAGCGGGGCGCCTTCATCGACGTCTCGATGCTCGAGGCGGTGCTTGCCACCATGGGCTGGGTCGTGTCGAACTGGCTCGTGGGTGGTGTGGAGCCGCGGCCGCAGGGCAACGAGAACCCGACCTCGGCCCCCTCGGGCGCCTTCCAGTGCGCCGACGCGCCGATCAACATCGCGGCCAACAAGGACGAGCAGTGGCAGGCGCTCGCGCGTCATCTCGGTCGCGGCGATTTGCTGGAGGCGCCCGACTACGCCACGCGGGAAGACCGCAAGCGCAACCGTTTTCGCCTGAAGGCGGAACTCGAGACGGTGCTGACGACGCGTCCCGCGCGCGACTGGGCGCGGGAGCTCAACGCGCTCGGCGTGCCCGCGGGCGCGGTGATGAGCGTGCCCGAGATCCTCGCCCACCCGCAGGTGGCCGACCGCGACTTCCTCGCGCGCTTCGCGGATGCGCCGGGCCTGGGCCGCCCCATCGACCTCGTGCGGATCGGCGCGATGATCGACGGACGCCGGCCATCGGTCGCCACCCCGCCGCCCGCGCTCGGCGCCGACACGCGGGACATTCTCGGCGGGCTCGGTTACAGCGAGGCGGAGATCGAGACGATGCGCGCGGAGGGCGTGGCTTGAGCGACGGAAACGACGTTGCCGAATGGTGGCGGACGGCGATCATCGACATGGAACCGGGCCGCATCCACCTTCGCGGCCGCCCCGTGCAGGAGCTGATCGGGACAACAGGCTTCGCCGAGATGATCTGGCTGATGGTCATGGGCGAACCCATCGCGGGTCATCGCGCGCGGCTCTTCGAGGCGGCGCTTGTGGCGGCGGTCGACCACGGGCCGCAGGCGCCCTCGATCGCCGCGGCGCGGATGGCGGCGACCTGCGGCATCGGTCTGCAGTCGGCCATGGCGACCGGGCTCAACATGCTGGGAGACGTGCACGGCGGGGCCGGCGAGCAGGCGGTGGAGATGTACCGCTTCGTCGAGACCATGGCGCCCGCGGGACTTCCGGCCGCGCTGGAGGCATGGCGGTCGGAACGGGGGCCCTACCTGCCCGGTTTCGGCCACCGCTTCCACAAGCCGGTCGATCCCCGCGCACCGCGCCTGCTGGCGCTCGTCGACGAGGCCGCGGAGGCCGGCGCGGTCCCGGGTGCCTATGCCGGGATCGGGCGCGCGATCGAGGCGCATCTCGCCGCCGAGCGCGACAAGCCGGTGCCCATGAACATCGACGGGGCCACTGCCGTGATCTATGCCGAGCTGGGTTGCCCGCCGCCGCTCGCCCGCGGCTTCTTCGGGCTCTCGCGGTCGGTCGGCATCCTCGCCCATGCCTGGGAGCAGACCGAGCAGGGCGGGCGCAACAAGGGTCCGACCCCGCCTTCGTACCGATGGACTTATGACGGAGACTGAACGCCTCCTGCGGGAGGCCCTTCCCACGCTCGTCCTCGGCGCGGCCGGCGCCGCGCTGTTCTGGGCGGTCGGCTTCCCCGCGGCGGTCATCACGGGGCCCGCGGCGGCGGTCTCGGTGGCCACCATTCTGGGGCTGCGCAGCCACGTGCCCGTCCGGCTGCGCGACGCGGTCTTCCTCGTGCTCGGCGTGTCCATCGGCAGCACGGTGACCCCCGAGGTGATCGAGACGGCGCTTGCATGGCCCATCTCGCTGGTGGTCCTGAGCGCGACGGTGCTGGCCGTCATGTTCGCGGCCCGGGCGATACTGATGCGCGCCTTCGGCCACGACCGCCTGACGGCGCTGCTGGCGGCCACGCCGGGGCACCTGAGCTATGTCCTCGGGCTCTCGACCGAGCTTCGGGCCGACGTCCCGCAGGTGGCCCTCGTGCAGTCGGTGCGGGTGCTGCTGCTCACGCTGCTCGTGCCGGTGCTGGTCGCCCTGTTCGGGGCCGAGGGGACGTCCGTGCCCAACTATCAGGGCACGATGTCCGCCACGACCGCCGCCGCAGTCTTCGCCGCGGCGATCGTGCTCGGGCTGGTGTTCCGGCGGCTGAATGTCCCCGCGCCGCTTCTGCTCGGGGCGATGGCGGCCTCGGCGGCCGGGCACGGGGCCGACCTGACGCCCGGGGCGCTGCCCGGCTGGGCGACGACGGCGGCGTTCGTCGTCATGGGCAGCCTGATCGGCACGCGATTCCGCGGCCTCGGGCGGCAGGGCCTGATACGGGGGTTCGCGGCGGGCATCGTCGTCACGCTGCTTTCGAGTGCCATCGCCGCGATCGGAGCGGTCCTGACCGCCGAGATCGTGGGACTGCCTGCGGCGGCGCTGCTGCTCGCCTTCGCGCCGGGCGGCGTCGAGGTGATGGCCGCGCTCGCCGTGGAGACGTCGCTCGAGCCCGCCTTCGTCGCGGCTCACCACGTGTTCCGGCTGGTGCTCCTGAGCGTCTTCGTCCCCGTCCTTCTCGCGCGCGAGCGTGGGCGCTAGAG
>CAZUVG010000192.1:0-5950 GCA_964623765.1 uncultured Roseicyclus sp. | reverse complement strand
CAACGCCGTCCCGCTCCCGATCGACGATCGGGCCCGGGCTGTCCGTCCAGCGCGGCGCGATGAAGAGGCTGAAGGCGCGCCCGTCGCGGGACCGGTAATCGAGCGCGACAAGCTGGTTCCCGCTGTCTCGAACGCTGCGCTTTCCCACCAGGGAAAAGCCTTCCGAAGACAGGTCCGGGGCGGAGAGGCGGATCGCCACCTCGTCGTCGATCCAGCTGATCGCGCGTTCCGGCGCCACGCCCGCGTCCGCAGCGACGGATTGCTCCGGTCCCTGCAGGACATATTGACGGTAGCTTTCGTCCAGAAGCGCCCGGCGTGCCGGGTCGTCGTCGTCGTACCCGATGAGCCAGCCCCCGAGGCCGGCCGCAAAGATCATCAGGCCGGCCGCCGCCCGTTGCAGAACCGGTCGCTCCCGCGCCCGTTCGGCGCCATCGACAATGGACAGAAGCCGCTCGGGAACCGGCTCGGCGATGGCGCCGGCATAGGCCGCGCGAAGGGCCGAGGTCTGGGCCCGGTAATCGGACAGGCGAGCCGCCGCCTGCGGGTCCCGGGCGATTGCGGCCTCGACCGCGGCCTTGCGCGCACGGTCCTCGTCGAGAAAACCGTCGGCCAGCGCAAGGAGGTCCAGATCGTCGATATGGTTGGCACGGGTCATGTCACTTCACCTTGCGAAGTTGCGGCCCGGACGCGTCGAATGTCTCGCGCAGACGCTCCCGCCCGCGCGAGAGCCGCGACCGAAGGGTTCCGACGGGAATGTCCAGCGCCGCTGCGGCCTCGTCGTAGGACAGGCCCTCGACAGCCGTCAGCGCAATGGCGGCGCGCTGTTCCGGCGGAAGCTCCTGCATGGCCGTCACGATGTCGCGGCGCACCAGGTCGCTCTCGGGTGTGCCCGCCGCGGCAGGCTCGGGTGCTTCGTCGAGATCGACCTCGCTCGCCCGCTTCCGGCGTCGGGACGCCTGGTTGAGAAAGACGTGGTAGAGGATGCGGTAGAGCCAGCCGCGCAAGCTTCCATGCCGCTTCCAGAGATGCCGCTTGCGGATCGCCCTTTCCAGCGTGTCCTGGACGAGATCGTCCGCGGCCACCGGATCCCGGGTGAGCGTGAGCGCGTAGCGCCGCAGGCGCGGTATCTCGCGCGCGATCAGCCATTTCGTCTCCTGCATTCACTCCCCCGGGTTTCTCGGCTCGCTTGGGTCAGACAGGCGCCGGGACGGAAAAGTTCCATCGTCGGAGCGATCGCGAATCTTTTTTCCTCAGCCCGGAACCGTCGGGATCTTCGGGCTGTCCTGTTCCCGGTTCGCGCGCTCAGCGTCTCGCGCAGACCACGTCAACGAACGGAGGAACAGCACCAATGATCCACTCCAGAAAAACCGCCTCGATCCTCGCGGGCTGCGGCCTCGCGGCTACGCTTGGACTCATGCCCGCGACCGTCTCGGCGGACGAGGCCGGATTGGCAACGGCGCCCGTGATCCTTGCCCAGGCAGCGCAGTTCGACGATGCGACGATCGAGGCGTTCGCCACCGCTCAGGCGTTGATCGCCGAGCTTCAGGCCTTCTACTCAGCGCAGTACGAGGAGGCGGAAACGGACGAGCAGCGCATGCAGATTTCCGAACAGGCGACGCAGGAAATGATGTCGGCGGTGGAAGAGACGCCGAACATCACGCTTGATGAGTACAACGCGATCATCGAGGCCGCCGGCCAGGATGCCGCGCTTGTGGAACGCATCAACGAGGCGATTGCAGCGTCGGACACCTGACACGAAGCCGCGTGTAAACTGATGTGCGGCGTCGCCTCTCCCCGGCGTCGCACTGCCGCGGGTGGTGGTGTCCGCTCCCAAGCAGGGCGCTGCCCCCGCGGCCTTCAACTGTCGACAGTATCGGCCACGATCCGCGCCAGGAATGGGCGGCGTCAGCGCCTCGAAAGCTTGCCGAACTGGCTGTCGAGGGCCCCGCGCATCTTCCTGGCGGCGCCGCGCAGGGCGGCCTCGACCTCGGCGTCGGAATGGGCGGCAATCTGCGGCTGCAATCCCTCGGGACGCGCCTCGATCGTGCAAAGTATGTCATCCGGCCCACCCTTGGCGGCATTGGCGTCCGCAAGATACACCTCGACGCGCGTGATCCGGCTTTCCAGATGCCGCAACGACGAGGACACGATGTCTTCGGCGACTTCTGCCAGCCTTTCATCGCCATCGATGTTCGAATCCGTGTTGAGCTGAACCTGCATGACTTCCTTTCCGGTATCGCACTCTTTCATTGATGATCGTGATCGGTAATGCCACTCGCGCCGCGCCGAAGGCACCGGGAACGGCCCGGTGGACGGGTCTGCCGGCGATGAACCGCCGATGTTTCGTCATCTTCACGGCAGCCTTGGACATGACAAGCGGGAGGCAAGAAAGGTTCCGCCGATGACGGGGGGCGTTCGTCGATTTTTTTCGCGGCCCGGAACTTCCGGGCCGCTCGGTCTGTCCTTGAGGTCAGGGTTGGGCGCATCGAAGCGTTCCATCACCGACGGAAAACCGAGGAGATCGACATGTTCGACAAGACAAGACTGACTTCGTTGCTGGCAGGCTGCGGCCTCCTCGCGACCGCGGGGCTCGTTCCGGCGACCGTGGCCGCGGACGACGCGCTCGCGGGCGAGGCCCCGCTGGTCCTCGCGCAAGCAGATCGGATCGATGATGCGACCGTCGAGGCATTCGCTGCCGCACAGGCCCGCATCGCCGAGCTTCAGGCCCTCTACACGGCACAGTACGAGGCCGCCGAGACCGACGAACAGCGCCTGCAGATCTCGGAGGAGGCCACCGCGGAGATGATGGCGGCCGTCGAGGCCACCCCCGGGATAACCCTCGACGAATACAACGCCGTGGTCGAAGCGGCCAACCAGGATCCGGCGTTGGTCGAGCGCATCAACGAGGCGATCGCAGAGACCGAGAGCTGACGCCGAGATCGTACCGGAAGGCAACGGGGAAACTGCGCAATGCCGGCGTCTTGCCGGCGCTGCGAAGTCTCGATGCGGAGATTGCAAAGACAAGACCCCGCTCTCCCCGGACCTTTCGCAAGACTTGCTCTGCGGTGCCTCCCTTGGTGGGAAGGACCCGGACGGCAACCGTCGGAAACGGGTCCTGACCGCGAACGCAGAGGCTGATCGGCGAACGGTCGCCTCCCCTGCATGGCAATGATGCGTGACGGGCTTATACTCACTCGCGAATGCAGCCTCTTTCGGGCATGCAGCCACCGGAACACAATCCACGCATTCCCGTGGCGTCAATCGAATCGGAAAGGTAACCGAGCGTGACAACGACATCCTTAGAAATCTTCCCGGCCCCGCTTGCCCTTGATCTCCGCTCGCTTGCCGGTGCGGTCGGTCGCATCGTGGCCCGCGTCCCGATCCGCGACATCCTTCTCGCCGCCGCGATGGTGCTCGCAGCCTCGGTCGTGGTGTATGCGGACGAACACATCCAGGACTGGATACCCGACGTCCTGACCTTTCCGGAGGATGCCGAGGTCGTGACGGACCGAGCCATCGGCTCATCCATCAGGCTTTTCTCGATCTCGACCGACGCCGATGTGGACGCGCTTCTGGCAGATTGGGAAGAGAGCCTCACGGAAAACGGGTATCCCGTCACGCAGGAAGCCGGCGACCTGCTGGACCGGTCGATCGAGTTCACCGGCCCGGGCATAACCAACGCGAAGATCATCGTGGCACCGGTGACCGAGGATGGCCGGAGCCTCATCGAGTTCGATGCGACGCTGAATTGATGCCGATGAACGGCGCTGACCGTGCTCCGGCGCCGCTCCGCCACCGGCCACCCTCGGTCTCGATGCCGCTCCGTCGCGGCATCGGCATTGACCGAAGGAGCAGGTTCGCGGTCACGGGGCTTGCGGCGAAAGCTGACGGGCAGGGATAGACCAGCGCTTCCGCTGCGACCGGGGGGGGATCCGGTATCGGGCTCGGATGGAAAGGATGCCCCACCCCATCAACGGGACGGCAAGGCTGCCTGGCGCCGTCGCGCTCCGCGCATGATGGAAAGCCAACCGTCGAGCTGCACGGCAGCCCACCGAGCTTCTCGAACGATACCAGAACCTTGGTGGAGTTTTGGTGCGGTCGAGAAGACTCGAACTTCCACGGGAGTTACCCCACAGCGACCTCAACGCTGCGCGTCTACCAATTCCGCCACGACCGCACGTGATCCGGTAGTGCCGGGGTCTTTAGCCGAGGCATTCGGCCTTGTGAAGGGGGGTGCCGGAAAAATCGAGAGGCCGTCGCGACCACCGTGGAGGAGCGCGGGAGCAGCTGCCGCGGCGGACTTCGGGGGAGGCGCCGGAAGCAGCGCTGCCCTGCCGCGGCCGGCGCCGTTTGCAACGGGATCAGCGCGGTCAATGTGCATCGGGACGGCACCTTCACCCAACGGCGACAGGGGGTGACAATCGCGTGCGCGCGCCGCATATCCCGTTCCGGCGCCGGCACGGCCGTCGGCGCGAGGAGACCGCGATGGTTGAATGGATCGCCTCGGCTATGCCCGTCGACTACGAGCGGGCCGTGGCCGAAATGGAGGCCCGGGCCGCGGCCATCGCCGACGGGCGGGCGGACGAGGCCGTCTGGCTTCTGGAGCATCCGCCGCTCTACACTGCCGGAACCTCGGCCGATCCGGCTGACTTGCACGACCCCGACCGCTTCCCGGTCTACCGGACGCGGCGCGGCGGGCAATACACCTACCACGGGCCCGGCCAACGCGTGGCATACGTGATGCTCGACCTCGGCGCCCGCGGCCGCGACGTCCGCGCCTACGTCTCCCGGCTGGAGGCCTGGGTCATCGCTGCGCTCGCCGAGTTCAACCTCCGCGGAGAGGTCCGCCCGGGCCGGGTCGGCGTCTGGGTCGCGCGCCCCGACAAGCCGCCCCTGCCCGACGGCAGCCCGCGCGAGGACAAGATCGCCGCCATCGGGGTGCGCATCCGCCGCTGGGTCACGTTCCACGGCATATCCGTCAACGTCGAGCCGGACCTGTCGCATTTCGACGGGATCGTGCCCTGCGGCGTCGAGGGCCACGGGGTGACGAGCCTCGTCGATCTGGGCCTTCCGGTCACGATGGACGACCTCGACGTTGCGCTCCGCCGAACCTTCCCCACCGCCTTTGCCGCCGGCAATTGAGCTCCGGGGCTTGTGCGACCCTGCGCCGCACAAACGCCCGGATCCGGAGAAAACCGGTCTTCCACATTGATCTGAGACAATTTTCCTCACCCTGATCCGCGGCTTTGCGACGCAGACCACGTTGCTTCGTCAATCACCGCCCTCTAGAACGATGTCCAAGGAACGCGAGGGGGAGTCCGTTCGGCTGCCCGCTCCATCTCAGAACAGGAGACGACCATGGCGGACGCGACGCTGCCGGGGCATGAGCACGAGCGGCCGGGATTCTTCACCCGGTGGTTCATGTCCACGAACCACAAGGACATCGGAATCCTTTACCTCTTCACCGCGGGGATCGTGGGCCTGATATCGGTCGCCTTCACGGTCTACATGCGGCTGGAGCTGATGGAGCCCGGCGTCCAGTTCATGTACATCCCCTACGAGGGAGCGCCCGGTGCGATCGAGCAGCTCTTCGCCCGCGCGGGCGAGGCGCTGGCCGCCGCAGGCGGGGGCGCCAACGCCTTCGCCGACCAGCTCTCGGCGCTGCAGGGCGCGCTTCTGGCAGGCGTCTCGGGCGCGGGAGAAGAGGCGCGGCTCGTGCTCGACGGCTCGCTCCGGGCCGAAGCGGTCGACACCCTCGACGCGCTTGCCGCGACCGCGAACCCGGCCGAGGCCTCGGCGCTTCTGAGCCTCAAGGACACGCTCGACGGACAGCCCGACGGGCACCTGTGGAACGTGCTGATCACGGGCCACGGCGTCCTGATGATGTTCTTCGTGGTCATCCCCGCGCTCTTCGGCGGCTTCGGCAACTACTTCATGCCGCTGATGATCG
>CAZUVG010000191.1:0-5960 GCA_964623765.1 uncultured Roseicyclus sp. | reverse complement strand
GCCGTAGATCGCGATGATCTGCGTCTTCTTGGTGGGTTCGCCCTGCGGCACCTCGAGCGTAGGCTCATTGGCCTCGTCACGGAGCTTGGCGTCGTAGTCCTTGAGGTTCGGAACTTCGTCGAGGCTCATGCGGCGTTCTCCCAGTTGAGGATCATCTTCAGGCAGGCCTTGTCCTCGAACGCCGTCTGGTAGGCATTCGCGGCCTCCGCCGCCGGGACGGCATGCGAGATGAGGTTGTCGAGGCTGAGCGCCCCGTGATCGATCAGGTCGCGCGTGGCGACAAGGTCGTCGCGGGTCCATTCCGCGGCGATTCGGAACCGCGCCTCGCGCATGAAGGCGGGCGGGAATGCGAAGGAGAGCGGCTCGGGATAGAAGCCCGCGAGCACCACCTCGCCGCCCTTGGCAAGACGCCCGATCAATGTGTCGAGCAGGCCCGACACGCCCGACGCGTCATAGATGGAGCGATAGTCGCAGCGCGGGTCTTCGTCCGGGTGGACGACCTCGTAGCCCTCCGCGCCGTGCGAACGCTCGGGATCGATCTCCCACACCGTCGGAGCCGCGCCGCCCGCGGCGAGCGTCAGCCGCGCCAGAAGGCGGCCGAAGACGCCGTGACCCACGATCAGGTCGGGAAGCTCGGTGTTCAGGCCCGCGATCGCGTGCCGGCCGGTCGCGGCGAGTGCCAGAAGCGCGCCCTCCGCACCCATCATCGGGTCGATCTTCACCACGCGGTCGGCGGACGTGACGAGGCGGTTCGTGGCGCCGCCGAAGAGACCCTTTATCTCGCCGTAGCAATTGGCGCCGGGGACGAAGACCATGTCGCCGGGCCGGTAGTGCGTGGCGCCGCCAGCCTCCACCACCTCGCCCGCGGCCTCGTAGCCGGGAACGAGCGGGTAGCCCATGCCGGGAAACGGCGGCATCTGCCCGGACCAGAACAGTTTCTCGGTGCCGGTGGAGATGCCCGAATGACGGATGTCGACGACCAGATCGTTCGGCCCGGGATCGGGAAGCGCGATCTGGCCGAGGCCGACCTTCCGGGGCGCTTCCAGTATGACGGACGTGCAGTTCACGGGATCATTTCCGTTCGGTCGCTGTGGCCCGGGGAGAATCCCCCAACCTTGGCATCTTGAGTGTCAGTTTAACCTGACACTTCTTTATGTCAATGTGATTAGACATGCTGGCATCACGATTTTCATCCCTTGCGCGCGGTAACCATGCTCGTGACGAACGGGCGATGGGTCGCGGGGCTCGTAACATCGGTGAAGCCTGCATCCCGGAGCAGCTGCGAAATCTCCGCCGCGCTCCGCACCCTGCCCGTCCTCATGGCGAGGCAGTAGATCGCGAAATACGCGTCGCCCGGTCGGTTCGGCCTCTCTCCGCCGGACATCGGCTCGGCCACGATCACCCGGCCGCCTTCATCCAGCGCGGCATGAACCTTGGCCAGCAGCATCCGCACGGTGTCGTCGGAATGGTCGTAGAGCACGCGCACGAGGCTGATCGCATCGGCACCCCGTGGCAGCGCGTCCGTGCGGAAACTGCCGCCCGACATCGTGGCGCGCTCCGTCAGACCGGCTTCGGCAAAGCGCGCCGCGGCGCCCTCCGCCACAACGGGCAGATCGAAGAGATGAAGCTTCAGGTGAGCCCAGCGCAGCCCGGCCGCCGCGAGAAACGTTCCGGTCCCGCCGCCAACGTCGAGGAGTGTTCCGACGTCCTTCAGGTCGAGAACGCCCAGCACCTCCTCGGCGACGAGGACCTGGCTTTCGGACATGAGGCGCGAGTAGGTCTCGGCCGTGTCGGCGTCCACCTCGCCGGTCGCGCCGAAGACGTAGGGCCAGAAACCGGCGAGCTCGGTGTCGGAGCCTTCGCGGAAGAAGCGGCCGGCGTCCTGGAGATCACGGTAGAGCACGTCATGGTGCGCGATCATCTGCGCCAGACCCGGCACGCCCGGCAGCGCCGCACCGAGCCGCCCGAGCGCATAGCGGCCGTCGCGGCGACGTGTCATCAGGTCGAGTGCCGCGGCGGCCTGGCAGAGAACCCGCATCCGCTCGGGCGCGATGCCGAGTTCCAGCGCCAGATCCTCGACGCCCCGGGGGCGGGCGGCAAGGCGTGCGGGCAGGTCGAACTCGACGAAGGCGCGCAACACCTGGGCATGGACGAACCCCGCAACGAGGTCGAAGAGCGCTTCGCCGTCCTTCCGCGCCATGCGGGCCGCGAAAGGCAGGCGGGCTGCCGTCCTCTGGAACGAGCGCGAGCCGATCAGCGCCGTGCGCCAGGCGTAGAGCCTGTCCGGGAGACTCGGCCGCGCGGGGCTTTCGCCGCTCATCGCCATGAACTCAGGCCGTCTGGTGGGCGGGCAGCACGGGCGTCAGGCGCTCCGCCGTCCGGCGGACCATGTCGCAGAGCGCCGCCTCGCCGGGGCAGGAGGGAATCGAGGAGATGGCGCCCGACAGAATGTCCTCGAGCCGCCGGATCGCACCGCGCACACCCAGTTCGGCCACCGCGTTGGGGCGGCCGTTGATCTCGTCCTGCTGCGCGGGCTTGCCCAGCGTGGCCGCGTCGTAGAGCGCGTCGCGCAGGTCGTCGGCCACCTGGAAGGCCTCGCCGATCCGCGCGCCCAGTTCCGTCCAGGCGTCGGGCTCCTCACCCGCGGCGGCCGCGCCCATGCGCGTCGCGGCGGTGAAAAGCGCGCCGGTCTTGGCGCGGTGATAGGCGGAGAGGTCGATCTTCTCCTCGCTCTCCCAGCCCTGCCCCGCGCAGATACCACCGGGCATGCCCGTGGATTCGCCGAGAATTCGGATAAGGGAGACCGCGCGGACGGGGTCGTCGGCAGCGGCGCGCGCCAGAACCTCGAACGCCGCGACGATCAGCGTGTCCCCGGCCAGAAGCGCCAGCGCCTCGCCATAGGCCCGATGGACCGAAGGCTTGCCGCGCCGCGTGTCCGCGTTGTCGAAACAGGGCATGTCGTCATGCACGAGGCTCGCGCAGTGGATCAGTTCGATCGCGGTGGCGGCCGCGTCGGACATGGCCGGACGGTCGTCGCCACAGGCCATGGCGACCGAGAGACAGATCGTCGGGCGGATGCGGGCGCCGCCGGGATTCACCGCGTAATCGAGAGCGGAGGCGAGCTTCGGCGGGGCCGAGCCCCTCTGCGCGGCCGCGATGGCGGAGGACATGGCGGCCTCGATCCTCGGTTTCAGCGGCATGTGCCATCCCTCCGGTGCAAGTGAATCCATGAAGCCGCTTGCGTCAGCTTGTAAATTAGACTGGACATTTCTCCGGCAGCTGTCAACAATATCTGACACTTTGAGAGGAGAGAGCGCTTGCGGCACGACGCAGAGCCCTCCATCGCCGGGTCCCCTCGTTCGGCCGTCGTGATCGGCGCCGGGATCGGCGGTCTGTCGGCTGCGCTCCGACTTGCGCATGCCGGCGTTTCGGTCGATGTCGTGGACATGGCATCCGGACCGGGCGGCAAGATGCGGACGCGCGACAGCGTGGCCGGGCCGGTCGACATCGGTCCGACCGTGATGACGATGCGGCACGTTTTCGACGAGCTGTTCGAAGCGGTCGGCGCGCGGCTGTCCGACCATGTCACGCTGCATCCCGACTCGATTCTCGCCCGCCACTTCTGGCGCGACGGCTCACGGCTCGACCTTCACGCCGATCCGGAAACCTCCGCCGCTGCGATCCGCGACTTCGCGGGCGCGCGCGGGGAGGCAGAGTTCCGCGCCTTCTCCGCTCGCGCCCGGCAGCTGTTCGAGGCCTTCGACGCGCCGGTGATGCAGGCACCCGGCCCGCGCCTGCCCCACATCGCCGCGCAGGTCCTGCGCCGGCCCGCACTCATCCCCGCCACGCTGCCCGGCCTGTCGCTGGCACGAAGCCTCGAGCTTCGCTTCTCCGATCCCCGCCTGCGCCAGCTCTTCGGGCGCTACGCGACCTATGTCGGCGGCTCACCCTACCTGAGCCCCGCGATCCTCGGACTGATCTGGCATTCCGAGGCCTCCGGCGTCTGGCGCGTCGAGGGTGGCATGCACCGCCTCGCCGAGGCGATGCATTGCCTTGCCAGCGCGCGCGGTGTGCGGTTCAGCTTCGGTGCCGCGGTGCTGGAGATCGAGACGCGGGAGGGGCGGGGCGCGGGCGTGCGGCTCGCCGACGGAAGGCGGATCGCGGCGGATGCGGTTCTGTTCAACGGTGACCCCAAGGCGCTGCGCGAGGGCCGTCTCGGGGACAGGGCACGCGTGGCGGTGCCGGGGCGGGCGGTGGCGCCGCGCAGTCTTTCGGCCTTCGTCTGGGGCTTCGCTGCCGAGCCGCGGGGCGTGGAGCTTGCGCATCACAACGTCTTCTTCTGCGAGGACCCGCGCGTGGAGTTCGGGGACCTCGCAGCGGGCCACATGCCGCGCGACGCGACGCTTTACGTCTGCGCGCAGGACCGGGACGGCGACCGCGCGCCGGAGGGCCCGGAGCGCTTCGAGATCATCATGAACGGACCGCCGGGACACCGGGCAACGGACGAGGACAGGGACACATGCCGGACACGCACCTTCGAGACATTGGCGCGGATGGGGCTGAGCTTCTCCCCGGCGCCCGCGACGGACGCGCTGACGACGCCCGCGGATTTCGACCGGGCCTTTCCCGCGTCGGACGGTTCCCTCTACGGGCGGAGCCCGCATGGGGTGACGGCGACCTTCCACCGGCCGGGTGCGCGGACGAGGATGCCGGGCCTTTACCTCTGCGGGGGCGGGACCCATCCGGGGGCGGGCATTCCCATGGCCTGCCTCTCCGGCAAGCACGCGGCCGCGGCGATCATGAGCGACCTTGCTTCGACATCGACGTTCCCCCGGACGGCTACGCGTGGTGGTATGTCGACGGCATCTCCGACGATGGCGAACGCGCCATCTCGATCATCGGTTTCATAGGGTCGGTCTTTTCGCCCTGGTACCGCTGGAGCGGGCGCAGGAACCCGGCCAATCACTGCTGCCTGAACGTGGTCACCTACGGGCGCGGCGGGCGCTGGACCATGACCGACCGGGGCGCGGACGCGCTGGGCCTGTCGCGGGACCGCATCCAGATCGGGCCGTCGGCCATGGTCTGGGACGGCGACCGGCTGATCATCGAGATCGACGAGATGTCGACGCCCCACGCGCAGAGGATCAAGGGCCGCGTGATCGTGACGCCCTCGGCTTTGACGAGCGTCGAGCTGCCCCTCACCGAGGACGGCGCGCATATCTGGCGGCCCTTCGCGCCAAAGGCGGATATTCGCGTGGAGCTGAACCGCCCGGGCTGGACATGGCATGGGCATGGCTATTTCGACGCGAATTTCGGCACGCGCGCGCTGGAGGCGGATTTCAATTACTGGACCTGGGGGCGGTTCCCGCTTCGGGACGGGGCGGCCTGTTTCTACGACGCCACACGGCGGGACGGCACGGACCTGTCGGTCGCGGTCGGTTTTGCCGAAGACGGGTCGATCCGACCTTTGGAGGAGCCGCCGAAGGCCCGTTTGCGCCGTCCCGGCTGGATGGTGAGGCGGGAAACACGCGCTGACACCGGTTATCAGCCGAAACAGGTCAAGGCGATGCTGGACGCGCCGTTCTACAACCGCTCGGCTGTGCGCACCAAGATCAACGGCGAGGAAACCGTGGGCGTGCACGAGGCGCTGGACCTCAACCGCTTCCGGGGCCCGTGGCTGATGCCGATGCTGGCCGTCCGCGTGCCCCGCAGGCCCGGCTGGCCGGGGTGGTTCTGAGGGGCCGCTGACGACAGGGGTCGGCGGGTCAAGACCCGCCCTATGGTTGCGGCACGGGACGTGGCATTCCATATAGGCCCAAAGATGGAGGCCCCATGGCAGACAGCGATTTCCCCGGCTGGCACGGCACGACGATCATAGGCGTCAGGAAAAACGGCGAGGTGGTCGTCGCGGGCGACGGCCAGGTGAGCCTTGGCCAGACCGTCATCAAGGGCACCGCGCG
>CAZUVG010000190.1:0-5963 GCA_964623765.1 uncultured Roseicyclus sp. | reverse complement strand
TGGATCACCGCCGGCCGCATGGTGGACAAGTCGAAGAACTGACGCCACCCTTCCACTGCCGCCCCTTTCGGGAAGCGGCGACAACCGGAGTTGTCCCGGCCGCTTCCGCGGCCGGGCCCTAACAGGCCGCGCACCCCGCCGCGGAACGCGGCCGTCCCGCCTCGCGTTGTGTCCCCGACCTCGGATTGTCGGACAGGGGGACACATGACGAAAGAGAATGCGATACGCGCCGCAGCGCTCCGGCGCCTTTCACCGGGCGGGGCCTGGCGATGACTGCCGAGAAGATAGACGTCGCCGTAATCGGCGCCGGCACGGCAGGGCTGTCGGCGCGGGGCGAGATCGCGAAGGTTACCGACAGCTACCGCGTCTTCGACCCCGGCCCGCTCGGCACGCTCTGCGCACGCAGCGCCTGCATGCCGTCCAAGGCCTTCCTGCAATCGGCCCACGACTTCCACCGCCGCCATGCCTACGCGGCGCTGGGGATCGAGGGAGCGGACCACCTGCGTGCCGATACCGCCCGTGTCCTCGCCCGGACGCGCGCCCTGCGCGACGACATGGTGCGCGGTGTCGTCGAGAAGATGGAGGCATGGCGCGAGGCCCACCTCGTTCAGGAGAGCGCGCATTTCGAGGGCGAGGGCGTCCTGCGCGCAGGCGCCGCGCGCTTCCGGCCGCGGGCTACGGTGATCGCCACCGGCTCCCGCCCGAACGTGCCGGAGGCTTGGCGGGAAGAGTTCGGCACCCGCATCCTGACGTCCGACGACATCTTCGAGCTCGACGACCTGCCCGCGCGCATGGCGGTGCTTGGCCTCGGACCGGTGGGGCTTGAACTCGGCCAGGCGCTCGCTCGGCTGGGCGTGGAGGTGACGGCCTTCGATCCGCGGCCACAGCTGGGCGGGATGTCGCATCCGGACCTTTGCGGAACGTTGAGGAACATGCTGGCGCACGAAATGCGGATCGTCACCGCCGAGGCCGAGCCCTTCGCGGGCCGTGACCGTGCCGTGGCGGTGCGTTGGGAGGACGGGGCGGTAGAGGTCGACGCGGTGCTGGTCGCCATGGGACGCGTGCCCGCGCTGGAAGGCCTCGGACTCGAGACGCTCGACCCACGACTGTCGGCGGGCGAGAAGCCGGACCTCGCGCCGGGCCAGCTGAACCTGCAGGGCACGCGCCTATACTTCACGGGAGACGCGGGCGCGGGACCGCCGCTTCTGCACGAGGCCGCCGACGAGGGCCGGATCGCGGGATACCACGCTGCACGCCACGAGGATGCGCGGTTCCGCCGCCGCGTGCCGCTGAGCATCGTGTTCTCGGACCCGCAGATCGCCGTGGCAGGCCGCGGCTGGGACGACGTGAAGGGCGATCCCGGCATCGCGACGGCGGGCGCCGATGTCTCCGGCTCCGGGCGAAACCGTCTCCAGCGCGGCTCCGGCGGCGCGCTCCGGCTCCACGCGCGCCGCACGGACGCGCGGCTTGTCGGGGCCGAGATCCTCGCGGCGGGCGCCGAGCACATGGGCCACCTGCTTGCCCACGCGATCGACGGTGGCGCGACCGTGGGCGACCTTCTGGCCATGCCCTTCTACCACCCGACCGGGGAGGAGGTCCTGCGCCGCGCCCTGCGCGGGCTGGCGCGTGACTGCGCCATCGACATGGACGAGATCGAGGCGATCCGCTGCGACGACACGCCAGTGGACGGCCCGGCCGCCGGCTGACCCCGACGGCTGCCTGCGGCCATGTCCCGCCCCCGCTTGGCCCACCGCCCGGCCGGACCCATCTGGTGAAGTGACACCGGGCGCGCGCACGCGGTCGAGGCGGAACCGGGTCGCCGGCCTTCCGGTTATGCCGGATTGGCCGCGTGGCGCGGATGTGGCGGAAAACAGGGGGCGGGGCACGTAGGCCCCGGACGGACAACATGCTCACGAAACGCTTCGAACTGTTCACGCTGATGGGCTTCAGGGTCAGCCTCGATCTCAGCTGGTTCGTGATCGCCGTGCTGGTGACGTGGTCGCTGGCCACCGGATACTTCCCCGGCGTGATCGGCGGGCTGGAACCGGCGACCGGCTGGTGGCTGGGCGCGTCCGGCGCGCTCGGGCTGTTCGCCTCGATCATCCTGCACGAACTGGCCCACGCGCTCGTCGCGCGGCGCTACGACATCCCGATGCGGGGCATCACGCTCTTCATCTTCGGCGGCGTGGCGGAGATGGAGGACGAGCCGCCCAGCGCGAAGTCGGAGTTCCTGATGGCCATCGCCGGGCCGATCATGAGCTTCGCCCTCGGCGCGGTCTTCTACGTCGTCTCGCAAGCCGGGGCGGGCGATCTGTGGCGCGCGCTCTTCGGGTATCTCGCCATCATCAACGTCGTGCTCGCCACCTTCAACCTGATCCCCGCCTTCCCGCTCGACGGTGGGCGCGTCTTCCGCGCGGCGCTCTGGGGCTGGACCGGCAACTACGCGCGTGCCACGCGGATCGGGGCGGCGCTCGGGCGGACCTTCGGGGTCCTGCTCATCCTGCTGGGCGTCGCGAGCCTCGTCTCCGGCAATTCCTTCGCCGGCATCTGGCAGGCGCTGATCGGGCTCTTCATCATCAGTGCCGCGGGTGCCTCCGAGGCGCAGGCGACGTTCCGCACGGGGCTCGAGAACCGGCGCGTCTCCGACGTCATGGTGCGTGACCCGATCGCGATACCGGCGGACGCCGGCCTCCAGACGGCCATCGACGGCTACTTCTACCGCCACCACCATACCGCGTTTCCGGTGACGGAGAACGGCCGGCTCCTCGGCTGCCTGCGGATCGAGGACATCGGACGGGTCCCGCCCGGGGACCGCGGGCAGCGAAAGGTGGCCGACGTCCTGCCGGATGGCGGTGGCCGGGTGCCGGTCGTGGCGCCTCACATGCCGGCCGCCGAGGCGCTCCGGCTGATGCAGTCCGAGCGGACGAGCCGTCTCATGGTCGCGGAGAACGGGCTTCTGCGCGGGGTTCTGACCATGCGGGACATTCTCGCCTTCCTCTCCATCCGGGAGAGCGTCGGAGGCGGAGACGCCCCGGGGCGGGGCCGTGCGCGGGCGGCCTGACCGGGCGGCCGGGACACCGGGGGCCGGTCAGCCGGGCCGGCGGGCGCAATGGGCGGGGCGCCACCGATCTCCCGGCATCGGGCGGGCTGCCGCGCGGACAGGCACCGGTCCAGCGACAGGAGACCGTCGCGCGACGCGGCATCGGGACAGGCGCAGCGCATGAAAAAGGCGAACCGTCCGAGCCGGTTCGCCCATATGATAGTAAGATCTGCGAAGACCCGTCAGGCCGCGAGGTTGAGGCGGAAGACGTCGTGCGTCCCGATACCGGGATCGGCCTCGCCCTCCTGCATCGAGGCGCGCATCATCCTGAGTCCCACGATCACCGGGTTGTTCTTCGACGCCCAGACCGATGCCTCGCGCGGGACGAAGCGGATCAGGCGCACGTTGGGGTCCTCGCGACCGTGCTCGAACCATGCCCCTGCCCGGAAACTCCACAACTCATCGAGCTTGGAGTCATCGTGCGACGGCTCCAGCCGGCCTGCAAGGCTCGCGATGTAGCCGTTGCCGTCGGCCTGCAGGGTCATCCCCGCCTCGGCGCCCAGGCCCATGGTCCGGAAGAGATCGGTCTCGGACGACGTGATGAACCAGATGGCACCTTCGTCGCGGTCGGCGAACATGGTCATGGGCTGCGGGTGCTGATCGCTGCCCTTCACCCACAGCATGCAGACATGCTCCTGCGAAAGGTGTTTCCACAGGGCGTCCCGTGCGGCTTCGGGATCCTCCGGCGTGTGATCGGTCATGTTCAAAGCCTCGCGAGAAGGTCGTCGACGGCGGTGCGGGCCTCGTCCTTCGACTTGCCGAGCTTCTGCTGCATCATGCCTTCCAGCTGCTCGCGGTCGCCCTTGGCCGCCTCCATGTCGTCGTCGGTCAACTCGCCGTAGCGTTCGCGCAGGCGCCCCTTGATCTCCGTCCACTTACCTTCGATCACATCACGGTCCATCACGTATCCTCCTTCGAATTCCTTGGATTTTCCGACCCGCCCTCGGCAGCGCCGGCGCAATGGAAAACGCCCGCCACCGCATGTTGTTCCTGCGGCGGCGGGCGTCTTTGCCATCCGTCGTCGTGCCTCGTCTCAGGATCGTCCGCGCACGACGCGCATCACGATCGCGATGGCGAACAGGACGATGAAGACGAAGAAGAGTATCTGTGCGATTCCCGCCGAGGCCGAGGCGATTCCGCCGAAGCCGAACAGCGCCGCGATGAGCGCGATGACGAGAAACGCGACTGCCCAACCGAGCATGTTGCTTCTCCTTTCCAGTTGTCTGGGCCGTCAACGGCGTCCTGCGCTGCCAGTTCCGCGCCCCGCCCTGTTCGTGTCCTGGCCCGGACGCGAGATCACGGGCGCTGCGTCCGTGCCCTAGGCCCGAAGATGAGCCAAAGGATGAAGCCCAGCACGGGCAGGAGCAGGACGAGCAGCACCCAGAGCACCTTTGCGCCGACGCCTGCAGAGGACCCGACGATGGACACGATGGCCCAGACGTCGAGGACGAGAACGATGAGGCCGAAGAGGCCGCCTACTTCGAGCATGGGTTCTTCTTTCCTGTCTGGTGATGGATGCGGGGCAGGTCAGTCCGACGTGCCCTGCGCGTCGCCTGCCGCGGGATCGGCCGGAACGGTCTCGGTCGGCTCGCCGTCAGGCGCCGCCTGCTCCCCGAGCGGGAAACCGGCCCAGATGGCGGCGGCGATGGCGACGATCGCGACGAAGACTAGACCCGCCGTGATGCCCACGATCGGCCCGCGATGCCGTTTCGCCTGTTTCTCGATGTCGGTGTCCGGTGGGGACATGCGCTTTTCCTCCGTTTGGGAGGAAACGCCACGCGCCTGAGGCAGGTTCCAAGGCGCTCAGCCCTCGACCTCGGCCCTGACCTGTCCCCAGGCCAGGAGCGCGAAGACCGCGGTTCCACCCGCGACGTTGCCGAGCAGCACCGGAATGAAGAAGTCCGTCAGCGCCGAGGCGGCCGTCAGCGACCCCGTGAACAGGAGGAACCACATCTCCACGCTGCCCGCGATGATATGGGTGAAGTCCCCCGCGGCGATGAGCCAGGTGAACAGCAGGATCACCAGCACCTCGTTGCCGTGCTGGGCAGGCATCATCCAGACGATCGCGGCGACGAGGATGCCCGCCGGGATCGCCTTGAGGAAGGCCGTCATCGGCGGAAAGCCCGTGGCGTGCAGGGACAGGCCTCGTATCGTCTCCAGCAGCGGTTCGGCGAAGGCGCCGGACCATGCGAAGAAGGCCGCGGCCACGGCAGCGCCGAAGACGTTCGCGACGAGCACGATCGCCCAGAGCCGCAGGACGAGGCGCAGGCACTCCCGGTCGCGGCGCGCCACGAGCGGAAGGATCGTGGTGATCGTGTTCTCGGTGAACAGCTGCATCCGGCCGAGGATCACCAGCATGAAGCCGAAGCTGTAGCCGAGGTTCTCGACGAGGTAACGCCAGCCGGTCTCGGGCATGTGATTGCGCAGGATGGCCTCGCCGAGGACGGAGAAGGACATCAGCACGCCCGCCGCCGTCCCCGACCAGACGAGCGAGGGGGTCGGACGGTGCAGTTCCTCCTCGCCGTCGCGACGGATGACCTCGTAGATCATCTTGGAGGACAGCCTGCCGGCGTCCCGGATTGCGTCTTCTTCCTGTTTCAATCGAAGGTCCCCGACCTTGCTTGCGCCTCGACGATGGCAGCTGGCGTCAGCCCGCCTGCAGAAGGCTCTCGGTCGACGCGAAGAACATTGCCTGGCTGACGGCGGCCCGCACCTGTTCCTCGAGATAGGGCTTGGTGATGAGAAAGGCCGGTTCGGGCCGCTCGCCCGTCAGCAGGCGCTCGGGGAAGGCGGTGATGAAGATCACCGGCACGTCGCCGAGCGTCTTCAGCAGGTCGTTCACCGCGTCGATTCCCGACGACTT
>CAZUVG010000189.1:2904-6066 GCA_964623765.1 uncultured Roseicyclus sp. | reverse complement strand
GGCCCGGACGGCGGCCCGATCCAGACAGAGGACGTGAATGCACGGGACATCCTCGCTGATCGCCTCGCTCGCCTGTCAACCGCCGGCAACGCAGAGGGCAATACTGGCGAGCCTGACGGAAGCGCAGGCTGAAGAACTTCTGTGGGATTGGCAGGCGTGGGCGCGGCCTTCGCAACTGCCGCCGCCGGGTGACTGGAAAACGTGGATCATCCTGGCGGGCCGCGGCGCCGGCAAGACGCGTTCGGGCGCTGAGTGGGTGAGGGGCAAGGCGAAGGCGGGCTGCGGCAGGATCGCCCTCATTGCGCCAACGGCCGGCGACGCGCGCGACACGATGGTGGAGGGCGAAAGCGGCTTGCTCGCTGTGTGCTGGGATAAGGACAAGGACCATCGCGGGCAGGAAATGGGACGGCCGCTCTATGAGCCGTCCAAGCGGCGGGTGACGTGGGATAACGGCGCTCAAGCGGTGCTGTTCTCTGCCGAAGAGCCCGAACGACTACGCGGCCCGCAGCACGATGCGGCGTGGATGGATGAGCTGGCCGCGTGGACGCGGATGCAAGAGACCTGGGACATGGCCGCTTTCGGCCTGCGTCTCGGAAAGCATCCGCAGGCGATGGTAACGACGACGCCGAAGCCGAGCCAACTTTTACGGCGGCTGTTGCAAGACGAAAGCACCGTCACCACGCGCGGCTCGACGTTCGACAACGCGGCCAATCTGGCGCCGTCGTTTCTCGACGCGGTGCGGGAGCGGTACGAAGGCACCCGGCTCGGTCGGCAGGAACTATACGCCGAGGTGCTGGACGATGTGCCGGGTGCGCTGTGGACGCGCGAGATGATCCGGCACGGCGATATGCCGGAAATGAAGCGCATCGTTGTCGGCGTGGACCCGTCCGGGGCAAGCGGAGACCCGGACGAGGGCAGCGACGACATCGGAATTGTGGTGGCCGGAAAAGGCGTGGACGGGCGTTTTTACGTCATCGAGGACGCAACGTGCGTGCTCGGGCCGGCTGGATGGGCGCGTCGCTCTGTGGCTCGCTACCGCGAGCACGCGGCCGACAGGATCGTGGCCGAGCGGAATTTCGGTGGCGCGATGGTTGAAAGCAACATTCGCACGGTTGATCCGCTGGTGCCGGTCAAGCTGGTCACGGCCAGCCGGGGCAAGGCGGTTCGGGCCGAGCCGATTGCTGCTCTGTACGAGCAGGGCCGCGTGACCCACGCCAAGGGGCTGGAAGCGTTGGAGGATCAGATGATGCACATGACGCTTTCCGGCTACGTGGGCGAGGGCTCGCCTGACCGCCTCGACGCGATGGTCTGGGCGCTGTCCGAGTTGGCGCTCAAGCTACAACCGCAGTCGTCCACCGGCCGCGTCAAGGGCCTAGTATGACGGTTACGACAGAACACCCGGACCTCACCAAGGAGCGCCGGGACGAATGGTATCTAATGCGCGATGCCTTCAATGGCGAAAGCGCGATCAAGAAGCGCGCGGAAACGTACTTGCCCAAGCCTTCGGGCTTCGACGGAATGACAGACCCGCGCGGCGCGTATGATGCGTACAAGGCTCGCGCGTCGTTTCCCGAAATCCTGGCGCCCTCGATTGCGGCGATGGTCGGCATCGTGCACGCCAAGGAAATCACAATCGAGATGCCGACCGCGCTGGAATACCTGTGGGAGCGGTCAACCAACGATTTGCACGCTCTTCCGCTTGAAGCGTTCCACAGGACCATCACGCGCGAAATTCTTCTCACCGGGCGTTATGGGGTTTTCACCGATGCGCCGGAGGGCGGCGGAATGCCGTATTTCGCCGGATATGAAGCCGCAACAATCATAAATTGGGATCGGGACTTCTTCGTTCTGGACGAAAGCGACTGGTATCGAGAGGGTTTTGATTGGGATTGGGAGACCAGATACCGGGCGCTGATGATGGAGGACGGACGGTTCGTGCAGCGGGTACACACCGGCACGGACTTGGCGGCGGTGGAGGACTTGCCCGCAACGGCAATGGGGGGCGGGGCGCTGGACTTCGTGCCGTTCGTCGCTGCTAACGCCCGAGATATCACGCCCGAGATTGAAACTCCGCCTCTCATTGGCGTGGCGCGTGCAGCAAAGGCGATTTACCAACTTGATGCCGATTACCGGCACCAGCTTTTTATGAGCGGCCAGGAAACGCTTGTGGCCATCAACGGCGATCCGCCCGAATACGTCGGTGCGGGCGCGGTTCACGCAATGCGCGGCGGCGAAGGGCAGGGGCAACAGCCCGACTTGAAGTATGTTTCGCCCTCCTGTTCTGGCATCGAGGCGCACCGAGAGGCCAAGGCGGAATTGCGGAGACAAGCGATCATGGCCGGGGCGCGGATGCTGGAACAAGAGGACCGGGCGCAAGAAAGCGGCGAGGCGCGGCGCCTGCGGTTCGCGAGCGAAACGGCAAACCTAATGAGCGTTGCGATGACTTCGTGCGGGTTGCTTGAGGCCGCTTTGAAGCACGCGGCGCGCTACATCGGGCAGAATCCCGACGACGTAGTGGTTACGCCGCCGTCTGACCTTCTGGATCACACGATGGGTGCTGACGAGGCCGAGGCGCTGGTGCGCGTCTGGCAGGCCGGCGCCATTGGCTACGACACTCTATACGAGAACCTGCGCCGGGGCGGCATTGCCAGCGCCGAGCGGGACGCAGCTGCGGAGTTGCAGAGCATTGATGATGCCGAGTTCCGCGATCCCTTCAACCCCGAAGGCGGCGACGCCGCATAAGGAGACCCGAGGCGATGCCTCTAAAAACTGTCGTTGAAACCCTCGATGGCCTCGATGAGGCCGTGCAACCCCTCTACACGCAAACCGATGCCGGCTTCGTGCTCAACGTGGAAGGCATTGATGCCCACCCGGACGTGGCCAACCTGAAATCCGCTTACGAGCGGACGAAGGAAGACCGCAAGACCTTCATGGAAGAGCGCGATGCGCTCAAGCAGCGTGTTTCCTCTCTGCCGGACGATTTTGATCCGCAAAAGTGGGAGCAGTTGAAGAAGGGCGGCAAGGCCGACCCCGACGAACTGGTCAAGATCCGCGAGACGCTGGAAGCCGAGCGAGACCAGTTCCGCACCAAGGCCGAGCAGGCTGAGGCGCGGTTGCGCGCGGCGACCGTGGAGCGCACGCTTGACGATGCGTTGACGGAAC
>CAZUVG010000189.1:0-2894 GCA_964623765.1 uncultured Roseicyclus sp. | reverse complement strand
TTCGATCAGCCGGCCCAGTGATGAATAAATCTTGTCCTCGTCTCCCTTGGACTTGGGTGCAATGGCAAATGGACGGCATCCAGTTGGATGACAAGGACCGGGCGGTGATAGAGACGGACATGGGGCCCATCCCGCTTGCGGAACATGTCAAGCGGTGGGCCGCCTCCGACGAGGGGCAACCGTTTGTCACGCCGCCGTCGGGCGGCGGGGCGCGTGGGGGTAAAGGCGACAGCACATCGTCGGGCGACCGGAAAAAGGCAAGCGAGATGACGCAAGGCGAAAAGGGCCTCTTCATCCGTGAGCATGGACTGGACGCTTGGAAACAGAAGATCGAGCGCGAATCCGCGTCTCGGTAAACCCCTGAAAGGAGCTTTCCGATGGCTATCGGCAAGGCAAGCGACTTCGTCGTATACCAGGACGAAATGCGGGGCGCGATTGTCGAGCGCCTGACGCAAGCGTCCGATTACTTCAACGCGGCCGGCGGGGCGATCCGTCTGTCGTCCATTTCTCGCCGTGGCGAATACGCGAAAGAGACGTTCTTTTCGAACATCTCGTCGCTGATTTCCCGCCGCGATACCACTTCGGTGTCTGCCGCCACTGACTTGGCGCTGCCGATGGAAGAAATTATCAGCGTCAAGCTCAACCGGACTGTTGGTCCGGTCGCGCAGACGCTTGATGCGTTTCGGAAGGTGGAGCTGGCGGCCGGCGAGGACAGCCTGTCCTTCCTGATCGGCACGCAGGTGGCCAAGGCGATGGAAGTTGACATGCTCAACAGTGCGCTGCGCTCGGGCGTGGCGGCGCTCGCCAACCAGTCAAGCGTGACGCACGATATCAGCGCCGAAGACCCCGGCACCATCACCACGGATGATCTGGTGCAGGGTCTCGCCAAGTTCGGGGATGCGGGCAACGCCATCACGGCCTGGGTGATGCATTCAAAGGTCTACTATGACCTTATGCGCCACCAGATCGGCACGTCGGCCAATGGCGATATTGTGGCGGGCGCTGCGGTGCAGGGGGCGTCGCCTCTGACGCTCAACCGGCCGGTGATCGTGACGGACTCGGCCGCGCTGGTGGACACTACGGCATCGCCCAGCGACAATTACTATACGCTGGGCCTCACGCAAAACGGCCTAATCGTGGAGAACAGCGAGGAAGAGACGATGGCGACTGATCTCGTCACCGGCCTCGATAACCTCGTGGTGCGCCTGCAAGGCGAGTACGCCTATAACCTGGGCGTCAAGGGCTTCAAGTGGGACACGGCGAACGGCGGCGTTAACCCCACGGACGCCACGGTCTCCACGGGGACCAACTGGGATACCGCGTTCACGTCCTACAAGGACTGGGCTGGCATCATCATCCAGTCCAACTAAGGGCTGACGGGGCGGGCTTCGCGGCCCGCCCCATTCCGCAGCAACGGAGAATGACATGGCCGAGCGCCCCATCTGGTACGAGCCTCACCCCGTCACCACCGAGCGTAAGGCCGATCTGCGCGCGCAAGGTTTCAAGATCATGGATGCGCGCTTTGCGCCAGAAGGCTGGACGCCACCCAGGCCGGCCGCACCAGAGCAAGGCGGCTTGACCAAGACGGAAATTGCTCGCATGCCGCGCGCGGGGCTGGTGCAGCTCTTGGAAGCGCACGGCATGACGGCTGAAAAGATTGCTGATATGTCGGTCAGCGATCTGCGCGATATGGCGCGCGACGTGGTATTCGTGGATATCTGAAATGGCTCTCACCGTCACGGCAGGCAGCGCAAGCGCCGACAGCTACGTTTCCGTAGCTGACGCCAAGGCCTATTGGGACGACATCGGGTTCGACTATTCGGCCTATGACGACACTGAGATTGAGCAGGCATTGCGTCGATCAACGGCTTGGGTGGACGGGCGTTATCGTCGACGTTTCCCTGGGGCGCGCACGAACGGGCGGGGGCAGGCGCTCGAATGGCCCCGCACGTCGGTATACGATTTTGACGGCAACGAAGTGCCGGCCGATGAAATCCCGGTAGAGATCCAGAACGCCACGGCGGAAGCGGCCAAGCGCGAGGTCGCAGGCACGACGCTGAGCCCGGACGTGACGACGGGCACAATCGCGAAGCGCGAGCGTGTCGGCTCGCTGGAAGTGGAATACGCCGGCATCCCGTCGGCATCGGCGCAGCGCCCGACGGTGCTGGCCGTGGAGGAAATCCTGTCGGCCCTGTTCCCGGTCGGCGGCGCTACGTCCTTCGTGGCGCGAGCATAGGAGGCGCGCATGCCGCTCATCGTTTGTTTTCAGTCGGCCAAGTATGCGCCCGGCAATGCGACCGAGCTTTGCATCGCGCAGCGGGTGCGCACGCGCGAGAGCATCGCCACGGGTGGCACAGGCAGCGCCACGGCGCAAGATGGTGAGATTGCCGTGCTCTACAGCACGGAAGGCGCAACCATTGTGGTGGCGCACGGCTCCACGCCGGATGCCTCCGCAACATCGGCCACCAGTGCCACGTCGGCGGCTTACAACATTCCGCCGGACCAGCTTGTGCCGGTGCAGGTGCGGGCAGGCGATAAGTTCGCGGTTGCTTCCTGATGCCCATCAACTACGCAGCTCTTGCTGCGACGGCGGAACGGTTGATCCGCGAGAACGGCACGACGGCCACGCTGGTCACGCCGGGCGCGGCGACGGGCGATGCATGGGCGCCAACGGGAGGCGCGGCGACGGAAACGGTTGTCCGCGTGGTATTCGAGGAATACCGGGATGCCGAGCGCGACGGAACGCTGGTGCAGATGGGCGACCGCAAGGCTATGGTGTCCACGCAGGGGCTATCTGCGGCCCCGACAGTGCGGGACCGGCTCAAGGTGGGCCCGGATCTGTATGAGGTGGTGAACGTGATGCAGGCGGCTCCGGCGGGCGATGCGCTCTACTA
>CAZUVG010000188.1:0-6089 GCA_964623765.1 uncultured Roseicyclus sp. | reverse complement strand
GATGTCGGCGTATTCGGGATGGATCGGGCAGGCATGGTGGTTCTCGGCGACCGTGCCGAGACCGGCGTAGCCCAGTTCCAGAAGCACCGCGTTGTCCACCGCCATGGTCAGGGCGCGCCGCACGCGCGCGTCGGCATAGGGTGTCTGGCCATCCACCTCGTAGGCGTGGTTTGGCCGGATGACCACCGTCGCGGCCGTCGTCGTCTCCGACTTGGTCCAGCCGATATCGTCGAGAAGACCGATGTATTCGCCGACCGATTCATAGAGCAGGTTTACCTCGCCCGCCGTCGCGGCCGAGAGCCACGAGATCGGGTCGGTGCCGTAGTCGATGTATTCGATCCGGTCGACGTAGGGACCGCCGTAGACCTCGGTGCCCCACCATTCGAAATCCGGGACGCGCTCCAGCACCGCGCGCAGGTTGGCCTCGAAGCTGACCGGGCGATAGGGACCCGTGCCGATGCCGTTGTCGTAGGGGTTGCCGCCGGTGAAGGAGGAATGCACCAGCGCCGCGGGGTAGTCCGAGACCTGCGCGATCAGCGTGATGTCTGGCTCCGAGTAGTTCAGCCGCACCGTGTGGCTGTCCACCACCTCGATCGCGTCCTCGCGGGCCTGTGCGCCCTCGCCCTGTTCGCGCAGGCCGTTGAAGCGCGACGCCATCGCGTTGCCCTCGATCGACCCGTCGCACCAGCGGCGGAAGTTGCGCGCCACGTCCTCGGCGGTGAATTCGTCGCCGTTGTTCCACGTCACGCCGCGGCGGACGTTGAGCGTGTAGACGGTCGCGTCGTCATTCGCTTCCCAGCTTTCCAGCAGCATGGGCACGAAGGAGCCGTCGTTGCGGTATTCCGCGAGATACTCGAGGAAGCCGCGGGTCTGGTTGCCGAGCTCGGACCAGTCGTAGGTGACCGGGTCCTTCATCGCCTTCACCAGCTGCTGGATGCGCAGGACGCCGCCCTGGCGCATCTCGGTCTGGGCCGCGGCAGGCTGGGCCGCGCCGATCAGCGAGTAGGCGGTCGCGGCGCTGACGCCGAGCGCGGTCGAACGCGACAGGAATTCCCGGCGGCTCAGCTTGCCCTCCTTGAACTCGCGGGCATACATCTCCGCGGCCGGATGCATCGCCCGGCGCTCGGTTCGTGAGGTTTTCATCTCTCGTCTCTCCCTGTGACGTATCTTCGTCGTTGGCTGTTCGGTCCCGGGCGTGCCGGTCGGCCCGCCTCGCGATGCCGCCGAATCCGTCGCCGCATCCCGCGCGGCCCGTTCCGGGCGTTCTCCATTAGCGCGCCCGGAACCCGTGACAGTCAACGGCTACTTGCGCCATCGACTGGCTCAAAAACGACATCGTCACCGACAAGAAACGACATCGGCCGCCATCGCAACCGCTTTTTTTGTCACATTCCCTCGGGTTCCGCTGCCGCGACTGCCGGGCTTAGGCGCGGCGGGCCGGGGCGCGGAACTCCGACGGTGGCCTGCCTGTCGCGTGGGCGAAGGCGCGCGTGAAATAGGCGGCGGAGGAAAAGCCGAGGTGTTCGGCAACCTCCCGCGCGGGCATGTCGGTCTCGAGCAGGAGGCGGCGCGCCTCGTACATGATCCGCTCGTTCAGAAGCGCATGCGCGGGCCGCCCCGCGGCCTCGCGGCAGACGCGGCTGAGATGGGTGGGCGTCACCTGAAGCTGGGCGGCGTAGTCCGCCACGCCGCGGCCGGTGCGGAACTGCGCCTCCATCCGCTCGGAGAAGAGCTCGACCAGCCGGTGGCTGCGCTCGCGCAGGATCGTGCCCTCCTGCCGGTCGAGTTCGCGTGTCATCCAGGCCGATACGAGCAGCGAATAGGCGGTCAGCGCCCGCTCCATCGCGGCTGCGCGTGCTGCCAGTTCGCGCTCGATCTTCTCCAGATGGCTGGTGAGGCTCGCCTGCGCCTCGATGTTGGACACGCGCAGGTGGAACGGTTCCTCGGGCAGGCCGAGCGAGTCGTCGGGCGGCAGGCACAGCTCCAGCCCCTGCGTCTGTGACTGCAGCTCGATCGCCATGGTGGCACCGGCGGGGACGAAGACGGCCGTGTTGGGCCCGTAGCCGCGGGTAATGCACTTCACGCTGATCCGCCCCTGCCCGCGGGTTATCCAGTACAGCCGGTGGCGCGAGGAGGAATGCAGCAGTTCGTAGCGCCACGCGCCCTGCATCCTCAGCTTGCCCAGCGAGGTGACGGAATGGGCGAGGGGGCGGCGGGATCCTTCGAACATGGCCCCGAGGCTATCCGCGCCCTGCAAGATAGCAAGCGGTAACGCGGCGGCCACCGCCCACGGTCCGGTTTCCGCCGCCGCTCAGGGCAGCGGGACGGCGTGCCAGCCGCCCATCCGGGCGCGGAACCACGTGCGCTGACGCTTGGCATATTGCCGTGACGCTGCGATCGCGGCCTCGCGCGCCGCGTCGAGAGCCATCTCCCCCTTGAGGTGCGCGATCAGCTCGGGCGCGCCGATGGCCTTGCGCGCACCACCCGCCCGGTCCCAGCGGGGAAGGTTGGCGCGCGCCTCCTCCAGCGCGCCGTCCTCGAGCATCCGGTCGAAACGCGCCACGATGCGGGCGGCAAGCCAGTCGCGTTCGGCGTCGAGAAGGATCGGGACGGTTCGGGAAAGCGGGAGGAGCGGTGGCCCGGTATCAGCCTGCCAGGCCGACAGCGGGCGGCCGGTGGCGCGCAGCACCTCCCAGGCACGGCGCACGCGGGCGGGGTTGTCGGTGTCCATCCGCGCCACGATCTCCGGGTCCTCGCGGCGCAGGTCTGCAAGAAGATCCTCCCGGTCCGCCGCCGCGGCCGCCGCCCGCACCTCGGGCGGCACGTCCGGGATCTCGGCCAGCCCCTCGGTCAGCGCGCGGAAGTAGAGGCCGGTGCCCCCCACGATCACGGGGCGCGCGGGCCCGTCGACGAGCGGCGCCACCTCGCGCAGCCAGGCGCCGGCGGAATGCTCCGCCTCGAACGGCACGTGGCCGTAAAGCGCGTGCGGCGCCCGCTCGAGATCCGCCTCTCCCGGGCGCGCGGTCAGGATCCGCCAGCCATCGTAGACCTGCAGCGCGTCGGCATTGACAACGACGCCGCCGCTTGCCTCCGCGATCGACAACGCGAGCCCCGACTTGCCGGAGGCCGTCGGCCCGGCGATCAGGACCGGCATGTCCCTCGGTATGGAATCCAGCGAAAGCAGTGATTTGCCGCCTGTTCTTCAGGTTGTTGCGCCGGGGGCTTCGCGGGCGTTGAACCGGCCGGGGTTTTAGACCATGTTGCGCGCACCGCAACACCCTGGGCCGCAGGCCGGCCTTCAGCGACAGGACGTGCGTTCCCATGCCCGACACAGACCCGCAAACCGCCGCGGCCTCCCGACCGGTGTCCCCGAGATACCGGCGCGTGATGCTCAAGATCTCGGGCGAGGCACTGATGGGCGACCAGAATTACGGGCTGCACCCCCCCACCGTCGAGCGCGTCGCGCGCGAGGTGAAATCGGTGCACGATCTCGGCGTGGAGATCTGCATGGTGATCGGCGGCGGCAACATCTTCCGTGGCCTGCAGGGCAGCGCGCAGGGGATGGAACGGACGACGGCCGATTACATGGGGATGCTGGCGACCGTCATGAACGCGCTCGCCATGCAGTCGGCGCTGGAATCCATGGGAGTCTACACGCGCGTCATCTCCGCGATCCCCATGGACCAGGTGTGCGAGCCCTACATCCGCCGCCGCGCCGTGCGCCACCTCGAGAAGAAGCGGGTGGTGATCTTCGCAGCCGGCACCGGCAATCCCTATTTCACGACCGACACGGCCGCCACGCTGCGGGCCAACGAGATGAAGTGCGAGGCAATCTTCAAGGGCACCAAGGTCGACGGCGTCTACGACAAGGACCCGAAAAAGCACGCCGATGCCCGCCGCTACGACACGATCAGCTATGACGAGGTGCTGGCCCAGCACCTGGGCGTGATGGACGCCTCGGCCATCGCGCTTGCCCGGGAGAACGACGTGCCCATCATCGTCTTCAGCCTAGACGAGCCCGGCGGCTTCCGCGGCATCCTCGCGGGAGAGGGAACGTTCACGAAGGTGGCCGACTGACGGGCCGCGTCAGGCAGGCCGCGGAACTGCGTCGTTGACTTCGCGCGAGGACAGGGGTCTTCTGCGTCCGAGGCGATCGGGCATCCCTTGCCGGAGTATGGCGGATGCTACTGAATTCGACTGTCACGATGTCTTGTGCGCCCAGGGTGGCCGCGGGTCTCCTGTCCGCGGCGCTGCTTGTGGGATGCGTCAACGCCGACGGCACCAGCGGCGGTGAGGGCAGTCCCATGTGGTGGCGAAGCGCTTCCGAGCAGCAGCGGGCCGACCTCGTCAACCGCCGCTGCGCCGGATACGGCTTTGCCGAAGGCACGCCCGAAAGGGCGCAATGCGCAGCCAACGAATACAGGATCTACGCCGCGAATACCGAGGCGGCATTCGCGCGGTCGCAGGCCTCGCTTGCCAACCTGCAGGGGCAGCTGGCGAACACTCAGGCGGCCATGTCGGGGCTCTGACGCGTCGACCGCCCGATGCGGCGAACCTCCGCAACGAGAGAGATCGCCTGCTGCGCGGTCGGCGTCGCATCGTTGTGTGCAAGCGGGTCCAATCGGGTTCTGGCATCTTCGGCCGTGGCGAGGTATCACCTGCCAAACCACCGCGGGAGCTGAGCTGCTGACATGGCGGAAGACGACGAACTGGACATCGACCTCGAAGACCTCCAGAGACGCATGGACGGGGCGCTGGCCTCGCTCAGGACCGAATTCGCCTCGCTGCGCACGGGACGCGCCTCGGCCTCCATGCTGGAGCCGGTGATGGTGGAGGCCTACGGCCAGCCGACGCCGATAAACCAGGTGGGCACGGTGAACGTCCCCGAGCCGCGCATGGTCACGATCAACGTCTGGGACAAGGGCCTCGTGGGCAAGGTCGAGAAGGCGATCCGCGAGAGCGGCCTCGGCATCAACCCGCAGCTCAACGGCACCATCATCATGCTGCCGATCCCCGAACTGAACGAGGAGCGCCGGCGTGAGCTGACGAAGGTCGCTGCGCAATATGCCGAGCACGCCCGCGTGGCCATCCGCAACGTCCGCCGCGACGGGATGGACCGGATCAAGAAGGCCAAGGCGCAGGGCATGTCCGAGGACGACCAGAAGCTGTGGGAAGGCGAGGTGCAGGAGATGACCGATGCCCACATCGCCAAGGTCGACCAGGCGCTGGAACACAAACAGGCCGAGATCATGCAGGTGTGACCGGGGTCTGCCGCGCGGGTGACACACTGGTGGCGCAAGAGGCGTGCAGACGCGCACCGCGACAACGTAACCGGAGGTCGAGCAGTGGACCGCCCGAAGATGCAGGAGACGCCCATGCACGTGGCGATCATCGCGCGCGAGGTGGAGGCCGTCGAGGCCATGTGGGCGCTCGAACAGCGGCTCGGAGCCATGCGGAAGGAGGAACCCGCGTAGGCCGCAGGCGGTTGCCGCTGTCGTGCCGGATGATGCGGGAGAGCGTCACGGCTGGCGAAGCACCCGCTGTCGCAGGATGTGGAGGCGGGACGGGGCGGTCGGCCCGAGGCATCGTCTCTTGATCTTTGCGAGTTTGTCTGTTAGCCGGCCGTGTTCTCGTGTCTCTGGCACGTGATCAATACTCCTCATCTAATGCTGTCGATCCGGGGTTGAGGTCATAGGAGCGCGAGAGCCGGGCCGGTCCGGAAGCGGGTGGAGGAACGCCCCCCGGACTGGCGCGGAGGTCGGGCCGCGGGCGGAGGCGGGAGCTGACGTGAACGTCAGGTTTCCGAGGGTCGGCGGGGGGCCTGGGCAACCGGACCGAAGCCCGGCCGACGGCGAGAATCCGGGGCCGGAGCGGCCGGAATCTGGGCCGGGCGGCGGAACGGAATCATTGGACTTACGTCGATGGAGGGGCCGCTGGCGGGACGGCAATGGTTGCCGCATGGGGCCCGAACGGAATTACTGGAGTTACGTCGATTTCGGGGGAACGGATTTACTAGACTTATGGAAATCTGGGGCGAACGGAATTACTGGACTTATGGCGATGGGAGGCGTGGCGGAAAATGAACACTC
>CAZUVG010000187.1:618-6144 GCA_964623765.1 uncultured Roseicyclus sp. | reverse complement strand
GCCAGGCGAACCCGCTGCACGGGTTCGCGCTGATCGATACCGGTGCGCAGGCGCTCGCCGGGATTCGCGGGATCAACCATCTGTGCCTGAAGACCGACGCGGCGCACCTGCGCCAGGACCTGCCCCTCGTACGCGCCGCCCGTCATGCGGAAAAGCGGCAGGGGATCGTCGTAGCCCTCCAGCAACACCGTCTCCTGCTGGTAAGGCAGGAAGGTGGGGGGGTAGCGCTGGAGGTCGGCCTCGGTCTTGAAGGAGGACAGGACCAGCCAGACGACGGGGCCGAACATCAGGAAGATGCCGAGCGCGAGGTAGAGGTAGGCGGCCCAGTCGGTCCAGTGGAGCCGCGTGCCGCCGTTGGCGCGGCCGCGGGTGCGGGTGAGGAAGGCGACGGCGGTGTTCATGCGGAAATTTCCGATTTTTGCAAAAATCGGGGCAGGGTCTTGCAAGACCCTGTGAAGCGCCTTGCAAGGCGCTGGCGAGGATCTTGCAAGATCCTCGCGTTCCGGAGTGTCATGCTGCGCGCCTCAGCCATCCACGTTCCTCCTGTTCACCCAAAGCTGGATCAGCGTCAGGATCACCAGCACGACCGCGACCATCAGCGACGCCGCCGCCGCCAGCCCGAAGAGCCGCGGCGCACCGGCAAAGCCCTCTTCGTAGATGTACTGGATGATGAAGGTTGTGGCGGTTCCCGGCCCTCCGCCGGTGAAGGCATAGATCTCGTCGAAGGTCTGCACGCCCTTGATCAGTGCGAGCACCAGCACCACGAGCATCGTCGGCGCCAGAAGCGGCAGCGTGATCCGCGTCAGGCTCCGCCACGGCGAGGCGCGGTCCATGATCGCCGCCTCGTAGACGTCGCGCGGGATGGCCTGAAGACCTGCAAGAAGGATCAGCGTGTAGAACCCCATATGCGCCCAGACGGATATGAACACCGACCAGGCGAAGGCCCATTGCGCGTCCACAAGCCAGTTGATCCCGCCCAGTCCCGTGGAATCGAGGAAGGCGTTCAATACGCCCTCGCGTTGCAGGATCCATTTCCAGATCAGCGCCACGACGACCGGCGACAGCAGGACGGGGAAGAAGAACACCGCGCGGAAGAAGCCGCGCGCGCGGATGTCGCGGTTGAGGATCAGCGCGGTCAGCAGCGCGAAGCCTACCATGAAGCCCACCTGAAGCGTCACGAACCACAGCGTGTTCCACACCGCGCGCCAGAACTTGTCCTCGCGGCAGGAATTCGGGTCGAGGTAGCTGCCGCAGTCGGTGAGGGTCTGGAAGTTGCGAAGCCCGACGTCGGGCCTGTCGACGAGCATCACGTTGTCCCCGCCGGTCGTGGCGTAGGAGACGTTCAGGATCACCGGCAGGAAGGCGAACAGGCCGAAAAGGATCAGGTTCGGCGCGAGGAAGACCCAGGCCAGCCGGTTCATCCCCAGAAGCCGCTGGAGCGCGAGCATCGGGATCTCGACGATCCGCATGATGGGGGTGATGATCGCAAGCATGAGGGGCACGCCGTTGCGGTCCGGCCCCCGCGTGGCGGCGGGGACCGGAGGAGGATGTTACTCGGACATCGCTGAGGCCAGGTCGTCGGCCATCCGTGCCACGGCCTCGTCCACGGTCAGCTCGCCCACGATGGCCTGGCTGACGCGCTCGACGGTGATGCCGAACATCGCGCGGTTGCCGGCGTATCCCTGGTACCAGAAGGCCGCGGGCGCCACGTCGGGCAGGTCGGAGGCGAAGGCCGACAGTGCGGCGGAGGCCTGCGGCGAGGCGTCCTCGAACTCCACGCCGGCCTCGGCGACGCCGAGATGGGCGGGCAGGTTGCGGGTGCGCGCCGTCACCTCGGCGTAGATGTCCTCCTGCGCGAGGAAGTTGATGATGCTGGCCACGATCTCGGGGTGCTCCGTCTGCTCGAAGCCCACGATGCCCGCGCCACCCGGCATGCCGGAACACGCGCCCGCCGGGCCGCAGGGGCTGCCCACGACCTGCCAGTCGAAGAAGTCGCCGACCTGCTCGTCCATCCGCGCAACCTGCCAGGAGCCGGAATAGTAGAACACGAGCTCCCCGTTGATGAACTCCTGCGCCGCGTCCTGGTAGGTGGCGCCGCCCTGTCCGGCCCAGACGTCGCGAGCGATGGTGCCGTCCTCGTGCCAGGCGACGAACTGCTCCACGAAGGCCGCGAAGCCCTCGTCGGACAGCGTCGGACCGTCAGGTCCGTTCAGCGCCGCGCCATAGGAGATCGCGGGGCCCGCAACACGGTGGCCCGAGCGGTCGATCGCCATGGGGAAGGGCGTCCCCGTGGCCTCGGCCACGGCGCGCGAGGCCTCGGCCCATTCGGCCCAGGTCGCGTCCTCGCCCGGCATCTCGATGCCTGCCTGCTCGAACAGCGTGGCGTTGACGAAGGCGCCGGTGATCGTCAGCTGCGAGTGCATGCCATAAATGCCGTCGTCCTCCTCGCCCGCGCGATACCAGTCGAGTGTGCCGCCGAAGCTCTCTTCCCAATACTCGCGGTCCACGTAGGGCGCGAGATCGAGGTAATACTCGTTGAGACCGCCAAGGTCGGTAACCTTTGCCATGTCCGGCGCGTTACCCGAGGCAAGCTGCACCGGCAGGTTCTCGAGGATCGCCTGGTAGGGCACCACGTCCACGACGACGCTAACTCCCTCGTTCTCGGCCTCGAAGCGGTCGAGAACGTCGTCGTAGACCTCGCACTCGTTACCGTCGGAATAGCACATGAAGCGGATTTCCTGCGCCGCGGCTGCGCCTGCCATGAGCGCAAGTCCGGTGGCAGCCGCCGTCGTCGCGGCGTATCTGGTCTTCGGCACGGTCGTACCTCCCTGATTGACCATGTATGTCCCTGGCCGCGTCCCCTCGTCGTGGGTGCGGCGTGGCGAGCATGGCGCGGAAGATGCGATGGGGCAACCGCAGAGTTGGGCCGTCGCGCGCGGTTGTCCCCGCGTCACCTCAGGACGTCAGAGGCGGGCGAGATGCGAAGCGCAGCCAGTGAGCGCGGCGTAGTCGTCGGTCACGATCTGCACGCCGAAGCTGTCCATGAACTCCGAGAAGCGGCCCTTGTCCCGGAACGCCCCGGCGAAGCCGAACTCGCCCAGCCACGGGCCGAAGGCGCGTGCCACGCCCCCGATCAGGGAGATGCCGCCGAAGGGCAGATGGGAAAGCGCTAGATCGCCGATTACCTGCCCCATGATCGTCACGAAGAGCCTGCCGGTCTCGCGGGCCGCGGCATCGCCCGACGCGATCCCGGCGAGAACGTCGGAGGCGGGCATCCGCGTGCCGTGAAGCGCCGCGTGCAACGTCGAGACTCCGCGTCCCGACAGCACGACCTCGACCCCCGGAAAACCGTCGCCTTCGTCCAGGAGCGGAAGCATCTCGGCCAGCCCCGGGATCGTGGCCGGGAGCGAGACGTGCCCTGCCTCGGATGGCGGAACGAAGCGGCCGCCATCTGTCTCGAAGACGGGGCAGGCGTTGAAGCCAGTGCCGATCCCGACGACGAGTTTCGCGGCATGGGGCGGATGGTCGGGCTGGGGCAGGACCTCCTCGAGGTTCTCCGGCGCGATGTGCCCGACCGCGTGGCCCTGCGCCTGCAGGTCGTTCAGCACGGCCGCCGTCCCGGCACTCAGCGCCTCGGCCAGCACGTCGCGGTCGATGCGCCAGTGCAGGTTCGTCAGCTGCGCCACGCCGTCGCGCACCGGCCCGGCAGCGGCGGCGCAGACGCCCGAGATCGCCGCGTGCCCGATGCCCTGTCGCCCCAGATAGGCGTGGATGACAGCGGCGATGCCGTCGTGCTCGGCGTTGCGGAAGCGCATGATCGTGCCCGCGTCCACCCTGGCGCCCCGCGCGAGCGCGACGCGGGTGTTGGTGCCGCCGATATCGGCGACAAGGGAGAGGCCGTGTTCCTTCGCAGTCATTCGGGCGCAGTCATTCGGGGTCTCTCTTCTCGCGAAGCTGCCGAGGCCTCAGGCGGCGTCACGCCGCCACCAGCCGGCAAGGGCCTCATAGGACGCCTTGGGCCTGCGTTCCAGCGTGTCGAAGTCGACATGAACGAGGCCGAAGCGCTTCTCGTAGCCGAGCGACCACTCGAAGTTGTCCATCAGCGACCAGACGAAGTATCCCGCGACCGGCGCGCCCGCGGCGATTGCCTCGCGCACGGCGCCGAGATGGGCATCGAGATAGGCGATGCGCGCTTCGTCCGGCTGATCCGGCTGATCCGGGTTCGCCATTCCGTTCTCGGTGACGTAGATCGGCAGGCGGCCCGCGTATTCCGCCGTTCGCACGAGAAAGTCGCGAAGGCCCTGCGGGTAGATCTCCCAACCCATCTGTGTGAGCGGCAGGGTCGGCCCGGCCTCTTCGTAGGCGGGCCAGGCGCCCTCGGCCGCGCGGATCAGCTTGCGGGTGTAGTAGTTGACCCCGATCCAGTCGAGGGGGGCGGAGATCAGGCGGAAATCGTCCTGCCAGCCCCTGGGCAGGTGCGGCTCCAGCCCTTCGAGCGCCTCGGCGGGATACTCGCCGCGAAACAGGCCGTCCATGAAGAAGCGGTTGTAGATCGCGTCGTAGCGCCTTGCGGTCTCCACGTCGGCGGGGCTGTCCGTGGCAGGCTCGGACCATTCGAAGTTGCAGACCGCGCCGAGGTTCTTCATGCCGAGGCCCCGCATCACCTCGATCGAGGCGCCGTGGGACTTCAGGACGTGATGCATCGCGCGGGCGGTCGCGCGGATGTCACGCATCCCCGGCGCGTGCGCGCCGTCGAAATGCGACAGCCAGCCGACGCACCAGGGCTCGTTGATGGGTGCCGCCGACCAGACGCGGTCGCCGATCCGCTCCATCACGACATGGGTGAAGTCCGCGAACCAGTGCGGCATGTCGGCGTTGCGCCAGCCGCCGCGGTCGGCCAGCGGCTGCGGCAGTTCCCAGTGGTAGAGCGTCGCGGCGGGCCTGATGCCGCGCGCCAGCATCCCGTCCACCAGCCGGTCGTAGAAATCCAGCCCCTCCGCGTTCGGCCGGCCCGTGCCCTCGGGCAGGACCCGCGCCCACGAGGTGGAGAAGCGGTAGACGTCGGCCCCGAGGCCCGCGACCAGGTCGAGGTCCTGTTGCCAGCGATGGTAGTGGTCGCAGGCGCGGTCCCCGTTCTCGGCACGCACGACGTTGCCGGGCGTTGCGGCGAAGCTGTCCCAGTGAGTCGGCCCCGCGCCGCCGAAGGCATGGCCCTCGATCTGGTAGGCAGAGGTGGCGACCCCGAAGAGGAAGTCGTCGGGATAGTCGGCGCGGCTGGCCTGCATGAAGGGTCCTTTCGGTTGTCGATATCGCGTGTGCGCGGCTCAGACTGCCGGGGCCGGGCCGGTGGAACGCCCCAGACTCAGCTCGGTTTCCCAGAGTTCCTGCACCGGAGGCTGCCCCGGATCGCGGATGAGGTCGATCAGGATTTCCGCGCAGCGCCGCCCCGCCTGCCGGATCGAGGAGCGCGTGGCGGTGAAGGGCGGCCCGTCGGGCGTCGTCGCCGCATCGTTGCCGATGTAGGAC
>CAZUVG010000187.1:0-608 GCA_964623765.1 uncultured Roseicyclus sp. | reverse complement strand
GTGGCAGACGACCGAGATGTCGCGACCGACCCTCAGCCCGCGCTCGCCGGCCGCGCGGCGCACGCCGATGGCAGGGATTATGGAGGCGACGAGGAATGCCGTCGGCGGTTCGGGCCCGTCGAGCAGCTCGGCCGCGCAGGTGTAGCCGTAATGCTCGGTCATCACGCCCTCGCGCAGGTAGCCCGGGTCGACGTTCAGCCCGCGCCCCGTCAGCGCCTCCTCGAAGCCGCGCCGGCGTCTCGCGGCGAAATCGAACTCCTCCTGCCCGTTGACGAGCGCGATCCGCGTGTGCCCGAGGTCGAGCAGGAACTCCGCCGCACGGCGGAACGCGCGGGCGTTGGCGATGTCGAGCCAGGAATAGGTGTCGTATTCGCCGGTCCGGCCGTGGACCAGGTAGGGCAGGCCGAGCTCCTCCAGGAGCGCGATGCGCCCGTCCTCGACCCGAGGCGACTGCAGCATGACACCGTCCACCGAGCCGTTCGCGGCCATCTGCCGGTAGGCGCGTTCGGTCTCGCCGGAGGACACCATCGACAGGAGCAGGTCGTATCCCTCCCGGGCATAGACCTCGCCCGCGCCGGCGAGGAAGTCGGCGAAGATGGGGTTGACCA
>CAZUVG010000186.1:0-6226 GCA_964623765.1 uncultured Roseicyclus sp. | reverse complement strand
ACGACACCCGGACCCGGATCGAGCGCAATTTCGGCATGGCCCGCCCCGAGGGCTACCGCAAGGCCGTTCGGCTCATGGACCTCGCGGACCGCTTCGGCCTGCCGGTGGTCACGCTCGTGGACACGCCCGGCGCCTATCCCGGCAAGGGCGCGGAGGAACGGGGCCAGTCCGAGGCCATCGCACGTTCGACCGAGAAATGCCTGCAGATCGGCGTGCCGCTGATCTCCGTCATCATCGGGGAGGGCGGCTCGGGCGGCGCGGTCGCCTTCGCCACCGCTGACCGGCTCGCGATGCTGGAGCATTCCGTCTATTCCGTGATATCTCCCGAGGGCTGCGCCTCGATCCTTTGGAAGGACGCCGAGAAGATGCGCGAGGCGGCCGAGGCGCTGCGGCTGACGGCGCAGGATCTGCACAGGCTCGGCGTCTGCGACCTCGTCGTGAAGGAGCCGCTGGGCGGCGCGCAGCGTGACCGGGAGGCGACCATCGCCGAGGTTGGCAAGGCGATCCGGTCCATGCTCGCGCAGATGAAGGACGCCGACCGAGCAAAGCTGATCGCGGCCCGCCGCAGGAAGTATCTCGACATGGGGTCGAAGGGGCTCGCCGCGTGATCGGCCGCCGCGGCGTGCTCATGGCGGGCGCCGCGCTGATTGCCGCCCGGCCCGACCGCGGCCACGGAGCACCCGGAATGATCTCTGCCTCCGACGTCGAATGGACCTATCTTGCCGACACGGTCATGGGCGGCGAGTCCCGCGGCCAAGCGCGGATCGAGGACGGCGCGCTGCATCTGACGGGCGAGGTTTCCACGGCGAACCGTGGCGGGTTCATCCAGGCGCGCACGGAGGTCGAGGGCGGGCCCGACACTGCGCGCGGGCTCGTGATCCGCGTCCGCGGCAACGGGGAGGCCTATTTCATCCACTTGCGCACCCGACGCACCCGCCTGCCCTGGCAATACTACCAGGCCCGGTTCGAGACGGGTCCGGACTGGCGCGACGTGGTCCTGCCCTGGGCATCCTTCGCGCCCTCGGGCGGCCTTCTCCCTTCGTCGCCCGCTTCGGGCGATGTCCGCTCCGTCGGGCTCGTGGCCTACGGTCGCGAGCACCGCGCCGACGTCTGGCTTGCGGCCTTCGACTGGGCCTGAGCACCGGGCCGATTCGCGCTTCCGGCCGCGAGAATATGTCAACAGTGATCCTGTTATGGGTCATTCGTCTCGAAATTGCGCACAGTAAATCGTGCTTGCCCCGTGCCGGCGGCATTGCCGGCTGCAAGTCATCGAGAGGAAAAAGATGCTGTTTCCGGGCAGATTGCGTTCGGAAACAATCTGTCTCCGGTCAGGGTATTGCCACAATGCCGCCCGATTTGCCCTTATTCCGCCATATTCAGGCGGGCAGCGCATTTCACGCCCAGGTTTCGAGTGGTGTCTTTCGATGGGTTATTTCGAATACAAGGTCGTCCCAGCGCCCACCCACACGCGTCGCGGCCAGAGGCGCGTGGACGGCCTTGACAGATACGCCTCCACGGTGGCCGACATGCTGACCGAACTGGGCATCGAAGGCTGGGATTTCGTCGGGGCGGAGGTGCTGCGGGAACGCCGGCGACGGTTCCTGATGGTTCAGGACGACCTGGAACGGACCTTCCTCGTGTTCCGGCGGCCCGGCAGCCTGCATCGATCCGCCGTGGAGCCTGCCCCGGCCGAGCCTGCCCCGGTTGCCGAGCCCGTTGCACCGCGGCGCGTGCGGCGGCCGGAGTTGGTAGCCGAGGTCGCCGCGGGAGCCCGGCGAATCCATGTCTGCAACGAAGCCGTGGAGAACACCGCAGCAGAGGCGACAACGCCGGAAGCCGCGGCGTCAGAGCAGCCCCGGGCCGAAAAGCGCGGTACGAACACCATCGCCGCGGAATGAGCGCCGCGCGGGCCTACCACATGCGGGACCGCGCATAGGCCTCGTATCCCGCATCGTAGGCCCGTCCGTCGAATTCTGCATCCATCTCGGCGATGAAGTCGCCGGCCGACGGCAGCCCGCAGGCATCGTCACGGGACCAGAGTCCCGCGCGCATCACCGCCTTGGCGCACTGGAAATAGACCTCCCCGACCGAGATCATCACGACGCAGCGAGGTGCGCGGCAGCCACGACCGAACGGTTCCGTCGCCGCGGCGTCGGCCGTCAGCGTCGCACGCCCGTTCACGCGCACCACGTTGGCGGACCCCGGAACCATGAACATGACCGAGACCCGCCCGTCGCGGACGACGTTGCGCAGGCTGTCGATGCGGTCGTTGCCACGCCAGTCGGGCAGCCAGAGCGTCCGGTCGTCCACGATCCGCACAACCGGCCCGTCGTCGCCGCGCGGCGAGGCGTCGGTGCCTTCGGGTCCCACCGTGGCGAGGATGCAGAAGCGCGCGGCCTCGATCCAGCGGCGGTAGAGCGGCGTGAGGCGCGGCGTCACCTTCTTCAGCGCGTTCGGGTTCGCCGCGCCGTAGAGCGATTCGAGCGTCGCGATGTCGTCAATCGTGCGCATGAAACTCCGCCTCCGCCATCAGCCGGTCCGAGGCCGTCTCGATCCGGCGTTCCAGTTCCTGCATGAAGGGCTCCGACGCCATGCCGGGCGCGATCGGGTCGAGGAACTCGACCACTGCAAGGCCCGGCTTGCGATGGATGCCCGTTCGCGGCCAGAAGACGCCCACGTTCGTCGCGGCGGGCACGCAGGGCTGGCCTGTCTGTTCATAGAGAATCGCGGTGCCGATCTTGTAAGGCCGGGCCATGCCGGGCGCGACGCGTGTGCCCTGCGGATAGATGATGAGCTGCCCCGGTTCCTGCACGCCTGCCCGCACGCCTGCCATCATCTGCTCGATCGCCTGCATGCGCCTTCCCCGGTCCACCGGCACGCAACCGATGCGCAGCGCGTACCACCCGAGGATCGGTGCCCATTTCAGCTGGTTCTTCATGATGAACTTCGGCCGCGGCAGGACCGAGACGATGATGATGATGTCGAGGAAGCTCTGGTGCTTGGAGGCCACCAGGACCTCTCCCTCTGGCACCCTGCCCCGGACCTCCGTGCGCAGTCCCACCATCCACGACGCCGTCCAGCGCACCCAGCGGCAATAGGTGTGCACGCCCGCGAATGCGCCACGCCGGTCGACGATCGCCCAGGGCGTGAAGAAGACCGCCATCAACGCCATCATCAGGTACATCTGTGCGACGAAGACGAGGGAGCGGAGCCACTGGATCATTGCAGCCCCCGCAGCGTGCGGAACGCAGCCACCCGCGTCGCGGCGAAGGCCACGAGGCCCGCGAGCGGCGGGATCAGAAGCGGCCAGAGCCAGCCGGCCCCGGAGAAGCCGAGGCCCGTCAGGATCGACGCAGCCTCGCCTGCCGAGGGCAGAAGGGCCACGCCGATCGTGCCCGCGGCCGTCCCGGTCGCGGCACCGGCGAGCGCGCGCAGCGTGAAACGGCGCACGAAGGCGCGCGCGATGTAGCCGTCCCGCGCGCCCACGAGGCGCAGGACGCGGATGACCTGCTCGTTCGCCGACAGGGCGGCTTGCGCGGCGAGCGTCACCATGGCGGCCATCGCCCCGCCGATCAGCAGGAGCGAGACGAGGCCGAGAAGCCGCAGCCGCCCCGCCGCCTCCACCAGCGGCTGCCGCCAACGGGTGTGATCGTCGAGCACCGCGCCCGGCGCTTCGGCCGCGAGCCGCTGGCGCAGGCCCACCGCGTCGAAGCCGGCGGCCGTCTCCTCGATCTCGATCAGCCGCGGGATGGGCAGGTCCTCCACGGGAAGCTCGGGACCGAACCACGGCTCGAGCAGGGCGCGCTGCTCGGCGTCGCTCACCAGCCGGGCCGCGGCGATGCCGGGCGTCTGCGACAGGACGGCGAGAACCGCGCGGGTCTGCGCCTCCGCCTCGGCCGCTGGCGCCGAGATGCGGATCGTGGCGGTCTGCGCGAGCGCCTGCGACCAACGGTCCGCAAGCCGCCCCGAGGCCATCGAGAGCGCCAGCGCAAACACGGCGAGGAAGGCCATCGCCCCGGAGGTCAGGACCGACAGCCGCGCCGCCTGCCCCGTGCGCGGCACCACCCTGTCGGCCTGCGCGTCGCCGCGAAGGAGCGCGACGGTATCGCCGAGCAGGCTCACAGGTCCGCCCCCGCCACTGCGACCTGGCCGTTGCGGATGCGCAGCACCCGGGCCTGCACCTGGCTCTTGGCGGCGCGGATCAGTGCGAGGTCATGGGTGGCGATCAGCACCGTCTTGCCCATCCGGTTGAGCTCCACCAGCAGCTGGAGAAGGCGCACCGACATCTCCCAGTCGACATTGCCGGTGGGCTCGTCGGCAAGGATCAGGTCGGGATCCGTAATGATGGCGCGGGCCAGTGCGGCGCGCTGCCGCTCGCCTCCGGACAGCTCCGGCGGAAGGGCACCGGCGCGCGACGACAGGCCGACCCAGGCCACGAGTTCCTCGATGTCGCCGCGATGGGTCGACGCATGGCGGCCCGCGACCGTAAGCGGCAGGGCCACGTTCTCGTCCACCGGCAGATGGTCCAGGAACTGGCAGTCCTGGTGGACGACGCCGATCCGCGTGCGGAGGTCCGCAACCTGGTCGCGCGCGATCTCGCGCGCGTCCCGGCCGAGCAGCGTCACGCGCCCCGCCGTCGGAAGAAGCTCGGCGTAGCAGAGCTTGAGGAAGGTGGTCTTGCCCGCGCCCGAGGGTCCGGTGAGGAAGTGGAAGGAGCCGGGCGCGAGTTCCAGCGTGAGGTCCGACAGGAGCGGTCCCGACCGGTAGCCGTAAGCGGCGTCCTGCATCGCGATCACGTCCCCGGTCCCTCTTCTCTACGCCTGCAAGGCCGTCCTTTCCCGCGTCTTGCACCTAATGAGCGACGGTTGCAATCGCGCCGCAATGGCGGACGCAGGTGGGTGGAACGAATCATGACTCTTGGAGAGACGCCGCGCGGTTGCTAAATGTCCCGTCAGAACTGAACACGCCATGGCCCGGCGGATGCATGCCGGGGGATCGGATCTTCATGCGGCTGACCTGTCCCAACTGCGGCGCGCGCTACGAAGTCGACGACGCGATGATCCCGCCCGAGGGGCGCGACGTCCAGTGCTCGGAATGCGCCACCACGTGGTTCCAGCCCGGCCAGCCGCCTGCGTCGCCTCCCGCGACGGGGCCGCTGCCCAAGACGACGCGGACGCCGACGGAACAGGCTTCGGTCGAGACGACACCGGAACCGACCCCCGAGCCGGAGCACGTTGCCGACACCGCTGGAAACCCGCGGCCGCGGGACTTCGGGGAAGATGCGGGTCGGGACGCGGCCATCGGGGAGCGCCAGCGCGACGGCCTGCAGCCCGATCCCGAACCCCGGCCCGATCCCGAGGTGCCGTCGGAGACGCGGATTCCCGCCTCTGCCGAGGTCGCCACCCGTGTCGTGCCGCCGAACGATATCCCCGAGGAGTCACGGCCCGAGCAGGAAGCGTCAGAAGACGGCTCCCCGCGGCGTTCCATGGACCCGGCCATCCGCGATATCCTGCGCGAGGAGGCCGAGCGCGAGGCCCGCCTGCGCCGCGAGGAGGCAGGGCCCGTCGAGACGCAGGGCGAGATGCCACTGGACGAGCGTCCGCAGGACGAGCATCCACTGACCCAGAGCCGCAGGGCGCGCCGACGCTCAGATCTGGAGGATGCCGAAGACATCTTCGCAGCCGGTGTCGCGAAGGCATCGCAGGGCAGCGCGTCGCGTCGCGACCTTCTGCCCGACATCGAGGAGATCAACTCGACCCTTCGTGCCTCCGAGGCGGCGCAGCCGCGGGACGTGCAGCTCGACGAGGCTCCGCGGCGCATCTCCAGTCGCGGCCGCGGCGTGCGCATCGGGTTCATCCTGACCCTGCTGGTCGCGGCGTCGGCATTCTACGTCTACGCGAATGTCGACGCCGTTGCGGCGCGGGTTCCGCAGTTCGCGCCGGAGCTTTCGGCCTATCGCGACATGATCGACGATCTGCGCTTCAGGCTGGACGATCTCGCGCGTCAACTGGTGGAACCGGGCGAGCCTTCGGCGGAGTGAGCCGCGGGCGCACTGGCGCCCGGCACGAGCGAAGACCCCGTCACCGTCCGGCGCGATGGCCTGCGCCAGCCGTTCGGTCGCGCTCGCCAAGCCGCCCCATGGCCTCAGAACTGGTCGAGCAGCCTGCGGAGGTAATCCCGTTCGACCTCGGGCCGTTCCTGCTCGGCCGATCGGCGGCGCAACTCG
>CAZUVG010000185.1:0-6244 GCA_964623765.1 uncultured Roseicyclus sp. | reverse complement strand
GCGCTCGCCGCGATGGGCTAGGCGCTTGCCCCTGCCTTGCCGTCGGGGCATGGTCGCGGCGAACGTCCGACAGGAGGGAAGGGACATGCAGATCAGGGACATCGTCGTGGGCCTCGGCGCCATGCTGGTGGCCGGCGCCGCCGCGGCGCAGGAGCGCGTTGCAGTCATCACGCCCTACCTCGCGCAGCCGGGAACCCAGTTCTACATCGACGGCTTCGAGGCCGCCGCCGACGGCCGCGACTGGGAGGTCAACGTGATCGACACGGCGGGCGACATCGCTGCCGTCATCAGCCGGATCGAGGATTCCGTCACGCAGAACGTGGACGCGATCGTCATCAACGTGGACCCTGCGCAGGTCGAGGCGGGCCTTGCGATGGCGCAGGACGCGGGCATCCCGGTCGTCGGCATGGACGCCGGCATGTCGCCCTATCTCGCGACCAACGTCACCTCGAACGGCTATGCCATGGCGGCGGAGACGGCGGCCTATGTCGTCAACCGGCTGGGCGGCGAGGGCAGCGTCGTCATGTTCGTCTTCGATCCCTTTCCGCCGGTGCAGATCCGTGGCGTGATCGCCGACGCGATCTTCGCCAACACGCCCGACATCGAGGTGCTCCAGCGGATCACGCCGGACGTGCAGGACGGGGGCATCGCGGATTCGCGCGCGCAGATGGAGGCGATCCTCGCGGCGAACCCCGAACCCGGCTCAATCGACGCCGTCTGGGCGGCGTGGGACCAGCCCGCGCTCGGCGCGCTGCAAGCGATCGAGGATGCCGGCCGCGCCGACGAGGGCATCGTGATCGTGGGCATGGACGCCAACCCGCAGGCACGCGAGGCGATCGCTGCGGGCGGCAACTTCGAGGCATCGATGGCGCAGGATTTCGAGGGGATTGGCGCGGCCGCGGCGGAGGCGGTGGCGCGCCTCGTCGCGGGCGAGACGATAACCGCGCCCGTGACCTACGTGCCGACCCGCCTCGTCACCGCCGCCAACGTCGACGACTGAGGGCCGGGTTGGCGGTTGCCGGGGCAGTCTCCGTGGCTGCCCCTGCCTTCAGGCACATGCAAGAGCTGCGCGTCACCGATCTCGACAAGAGCTATGGCCCCGCCCGCGTCCTGCGCGGCGTGGGCCTGACCCTGCGGGCGGGCGAGGTTCATGCGCTCATGGGGGAGAACGGGGCGGGCAAGTCCACGCTCATCAAGGTGCTCGCCGGTATCGTCGGGGCCGAAGCGATGCAGCTGACCGTCGACGGAGAGGAGCGGACGCTCCGCAATCCCGAGGACGCGGCCTCTCTCGGGCTGCGTTTCGTCCATCAGGAACTCAACATCGTGCCGTCGCTCTCGGTTGCCGAGAACATCCTTCTTTCCCGCCGCACGCCGCGCCGCTTCGGCGTCGCCGTCGACTGGCGCGCCGTGCAGGAACGGGCGGAGGCAGCGCTCGCCCGCTTCGGCGCCAACCATATCGACGTCATGGAGCGGGCAGGCAGCCTCCCGACCGGTGACCGGATGCTGACGGTTCTCGCGGGACTTCTCGCGGCCGACGATACCGCGCCCGCGGTCTTCGTTCTCGACGAGCCGACGGCCGCACTGACCCATGCGGAGGCCGACCGCCTCTTCGCCGTGATCGCGGAACTGAAGGCGCGGGGTGCGGCGATACTCTACGTTTCGCACCGGATGACGGAGGTCGTCGAGATTGCCGACCGGGTGACGGTGCTCCGCGACGGGGAGGTGGTGCTGAGCCGTCCGATGACCGAGACATCGCGGGCAGCGATCATCGAGGCGATGACGGGCCGCGAGGTTGCCGAAGCCTATCCGGCGCGCGCCTCCGCGCCACGCGAGGGGATGGCGCTCGAGGTCGAGAATCTCGCCGCGGGCGCCGCCGCCCGTGTGTCATTCGCGCTCCGCGAGGGCGAGGTGCTGGGCATCGCCGGGCTCGAGGGCAGCGGACAGTCCGAGATCCTGCGCGCCATGCTGGGAGACCTGCCCGCGACGGGGCGAATCCGCTTCGCCGGACGGCCCGGGCCCGGCTCTGCCGCCGAAGCCTGGGCGCGCGGAATGGCCTACGTCCCCCGCGAGCGCCGCCGCGAGGGACTCATGCTGGGCCGTGGCATCGCCGCCAACATCGTCCTGCCCCATCTCCGGCGCCTCTCCCTTGCGGGCCTGTGGTCGCGTCCGCGCGCCGAACGCGCCGAGGCCGAGCTGCGGGGCAGGGAGGTCCGCCTCAAGTGCAGCCACGTCATGCAGAGCGCGGGGACGCTCTCGGGGGGCAACCAGCAGAAGGTGGTCTTCGCCCGCGCGGTTGCGGGGAACCCGAGGCTCGTCCTGCTGGACGAGCCGACGCGCGGCGTCGACGTCGGCGCGCGAGAGGACATCTACGCCATGATCCGCAAGCTCGGCGCGGGCGGCACGGCCGTCCTCATGGCCTCGACAGACCTGCCGGAACTCATCGGCCTGTCCGACCGCATCCTCGTCCTGCAGGCGGGACGGCAGGCGGGAATCGTGCCGGCGCAGGGTCTTACCGCCTCGACCCTTCTTGCCATGATCTACGGCGACACGCCGCTGGAGGCCGCCACGTGATGAGCGCGAACATCCGCCGCTACGGCACGCTCCTCGGCTTCGCGGCCATGGTCGCCTTCTTCGCCGTGAACCTGCCCGATACCTTCCTGACGGCGCGCAACCTTCTGAACGTCACGCAGCAGATCTCGATGCTGGCCGTCGTTGCCTTCACCATGACGGTGGTGATGTCGATGGGCGACTTCGACCTCTCCGTGGGCGCGATGGCGTCACTGGCGGGCGTGGTCGCGGCCGTCCTCTTCGTGGCCGACTGGCCGGTCGGGCTCGCCATCGCCGCGGCGCTGGCCGTGGGCCTCGCGGGCGGTCTGCTCAACGGCTTCCTCGTCAGCGTGATCGGCATCCTGCCCTTCGTCGCGACGCTCGGCACGATGACCGTCTTCGGCGGCATGGCCTTTCTCGTCTCCGACGGGCGGACGATCTTCGGGCGCGACATACCCTCGGCCTTCTCGGGCTTCGCGCGGTCCGGCATCGAGTTCGGGGATCTGCGGATCCCGGCGCTGACGCTGGTGGCGCTCGGCGTCCTCGTCGCGGTCTGGGCCGTTCTCGAGCAGACGCCCTACGGCCGACGCCTCTACGCGATCGGGGGCAACATCGAGGCGGCTAGGCTCGCGGGGACGCGCGTCGTGAGGCTGCGGCTGCTGGCCTTCTGCTTCACCGGCCTCGGAGCGGCCATCGCGGGGCTCATGTATGCAAGCCGCGTCGCTTCGGCCAACCCGACGCAGGGCGACGGCCTGATGCTCGACGCCATCGCCTGCGTCTTCCTCGGGATGACGGTCAGCGACGAGGGGGAGCCGCGCGTCCTCGGAACGCTTCTGGGCGTCCTGCTGCTCGGACTGCTCGACAACGGCCTCACGCAGATGAACGTCGACAGCTACGTTCGCGAGGTGCTCGTGGGCGTCATCATCCTGCTCGCCGTCGCATCGGGGCGCCTCGGCGTGCTGAGACGGCGGTGATGCGGGGAAGGGCACGGCCGTTCGCCGCCTTGAGACGAGGAAGACCTTCGGACCATCCCCGTTGCCTGACGCTTCGGGCCGACGGGACCACTTGTGCGGCGGACCTCCGACGGCATCGGTCGTGGTCACCCCGTCGCGGATATGTCATCGGTTGATCATGGACGTCTCCTTCGACCCGATCGACCTGCTTGGCTATGCCGCCGCCAGTCTCGTGTTCCTGACGTTCTGCATGAAGACGCTGCTGTGGCTGCGCATGGTGGCCGTGGCGTCGAACGTCGCCTTCATCGCCTACGCGCTCGGCGCCGGACTCGTCCCCATCCTGATCCTCCACGGTGTGCTCCTGCCGATGAACCTTTTCCGACTCTGGCAGCATCACAGGACGATCCGGCAGATCGGGCAGGCAGCGCGGGGCGATCCGCGTGCCTCGGTCCTGCTTCCGTTCATGGAGACCGTCGCGGCAAGCGACGGGCAGACGATCTTCGCCAAGGGCGACACGGCCGATCGTCTCTACTACGTGCAGGAAGGCCTCGTCGAGATCGTCGAGTTCGGCAGGACGCTCGGGGCCGGCGAGATCTTCGGCGAGGTCGGGCTCCTGTCCGAGGGCAAGGAGCGCACGGCGACCGTCAAGGCCGTGGGCGATGCGCGGTTGTGCTCGATCGACCGCAACACCGTCCTGCGCATCTGTCGCGAGAATCCCGAATTCGCGCTGATGCTGGCGCGCCTGATCACCGACCGGATGGTGCAGAACCAGGCTGCTCTGGGCGAGCGGCTGGAACAGGCGGTGGCGCAGAGGTCCGGCTAAGCGGCACGACGATCACGCCACACGCAGCCGGGTGTCGCCGAGCGCTCGGATGTCGTCGGTTCGCGTACGCATCGCCTCGTAGAGCGTGGCGGGATCGCGCACGATGCCATCGGCGAGGCCCAGGCACGCCTCCACCTCGTCCGAGGCGTCCCGCCCCCGGGCGATGGCCGCGATCAGGGCTTCGTGTCGCGCCAGAAGCGCGCGGAAGGGCTCCGATGCAGCGAGCTCGGCCCCCCCCGCCAGCGCGAAGAGCTCCCGGCGCTCACCGACGCCCTTGAGCCGACGCGCCCCGAGAGGCAGCCACGCGAGTTCCGGCGCCCCGTCGAGGATCGTGCGGGAGGCCACGATGTCGAAGCCCACCGCCCGGCAGTTCGCCTCGACCCGAGCGGCGATGTTCACGGCCTCGCCGATGGCGGAATAGTTGAACCTCTGGCGCGAGCCGATATTGCCAACGCTCGCCGCGCCGGCATGCAGGCCGATGCCGATGGCGACGGGTTGTTCCAGGTCTGGTCGGCGTGCCAGGAAATCGTCCAGCGCGCGGCGCATCCCGAGGGCGGCGAAGGCGCCCCGGCGCGCGTGATCCTCGACCGGCAAGGGCGCGTTCCAGAACGCCATGACGCTGTCGCCGATGAACTTGTCGATTGTGCCGCCGGTTTCGAGAACTTCCTGCGATAGGTCGGTGAACAGGTCGTTCAGGAGGGGCACGAGCTCGTCGGCGGGAAGGCTCTCGGTCATGGGCGTGAAGTTGCGGATGTCGCAGAACATCACCGTCAGTTCCCGCACCTCGCCGCCGAGCGCGATCCGGTAGTCGCGGCTCTCGATCTCCGACAGGACGGCCGGGGACAGGTACTGCGAGAAGGAGTTTCGCATCAGCCGGCGCTCGCGGTCCGTCACGACGTAGCGGAAGGCGGTGAGCAGGCCGAAGTTCAGCGCGCCCCCGACCAGCGGGTAGGTCGCGTCCACGAGGATCGCGTGTTCCCGAAAGAAGTACCAGCTCGCCGCGACGATGCCGATCGCGGCCACCGCGCCCGCCAGGAGTGACCATGTCGGCCCGGTCCGCGCCATGACAAGGGCGATGAGAAGGCCGAGGACTGCCTGCACGAGTATCTCGGCGCCTGCAACCAGATCGCCGCGCGTGAGATGGTCCCCGAGGAGAACCTGCTCGACCAGCTGGGCATGGATGGAAACGCCCGGTACGCTTTCGCCGAGGGCCGTGGTCCTTATGTCCAGCAATCCCGGCGCGGAGGTGCCGACCAGGACGATCTGCCCCTGCACTGCAGGCGCCAGTTCGGCCGGATCGGAGGCACCGAGCACGGAGGAGGCAGAGACATACAGCCGCGGATCGTCGAACCTATACCGCATCCAGATCTCGCCGCGCGTCGTCGCGGGAACCGTAAGGCCACCGAACTGGACGCTTTCCACTGCGCCCTCCAGATCGCCGACCCCGCGCAGGAGAAAGGTGCTTTCCCCGACCGCCAGGCGCAGCGCCTCTAGGCCGAGCGTGGCCACGGCACCGTCCCCGCTCCGCCACAGCAGGGGGACCTGACGGATGCGGCCGTCGCTCAGACCCGGGCTGACGTTGATGTTGCCGAAGCCGCTGGCAGAGGCCGACAGCGCGGGCACCAGCGTTGTCGAGCGTGTGAAGGCATGCAGGCCCTCACGCGGCGCGGTCCCGATCTCGACCAGACCCGGTCGCGGAATGCTGTCGGCAGGCATGCCCCCCGAGACCGTCGACGCCACCCCCAGAACCACGGTCGAGCGTGCCATGGCATCCGCGAAACGGGCGTCGTTGTCGAGCGCCTGCACGGCGTCGCGGGGCAGGTCCTCGCGCAGGAGACCGGCGAAGGCCGGGTCATCCAGAAGGCGAGCCGGAGACAGTCGGTCGCTTTCGGCGAAGAGGACGTCGAAGGCAATCACGGCC
>CAZUVG010000184.1:0-6261 GCA_964623765.1 uncultured Roseicyclus sp. | reverse complement strand
TGGCGGCAGGTTGCGAGGATGTGGGCGTCGTCCGTCCCGGCGAGGCCCCGGCCCTTGCCGGTCTCGGTCTCGATCACCGTGAACCCGGCCTCGGCGAGTTCGGTGCGAAGCTCTTCCTCCCCGACATAGGCGTAGAACCGCCCGAGCGCGTCGCGCCGCTCGCCCTGCCCGAGTTTCATGCCCAGGAAGAAGTGCCCGCCCGGGCGCAGGATCGCGCCCGTGGCGCGCAGGTGGCGCGGCAGGTCGGCGCGGGGCGCGTGCAGGAGGCTGAAGTTCGCCCAGACCGCGTCGAAGCGCGCATCCGCGTGGCCAAGCTCGTCGAAGGTCCGCAAATGGGCGTCGATCCCCCGCCCGCGGGCAGCCTCAACGAATGCGGGACTGGCGTCCCAGCCCGTCACGTCGAAGCCTCGCGCCCGCATCGCCGCTGCCTGAAGGCCCGGACCGCAGCCGAGATCGAGAATGCGCGCCCCCGCGGGCAGACGGTCGAGGAATCGCCCGAGGCTGCGCGCTTCCGCGGCATCCTGTGCGCGCGCAGCGTAGCGCCCGGCCTCGGCGGCATAGACCGCGAGCGTTCCCGGATCCGCGCTCATGCGGCGGCCCCGATGCCGACGCCGAGGCAGGCAACGACCACGGCCGTCAGGAGCAGGCGGAGCGACATCCACCAAGCCGGCGCGAGTCCCGCGCGCGTCGCCGTCCAGTCGATCGCAAGAAGCGCCACGAAACCCGCTGCCAGCGCGGCCAGCGCAGGCACCGTCGCGCCGCTCGCGGCAAGGAAGGCCCAGATCGGCGGCAGGACCGAGAGCGCGTAGAACAGCCCCGCCTGGCCGCCGCTTGCGCGCGTTCCGAAGCCCCAGATCACGCCCGCCATGAAGCTGAGGATCACGATGCCGTAGACCTGCAGGACCGTGCTGCCCATGAAGCGCCCGGGGAGGAGACCCGTGCCCAGGGCCGGCAGGACAGAAGTCGCCGCGCCCCAAAGGAACGGTATCAGCCCGGCGAGGCCCAGAAGCAGCGGAACGGGGGGAATACGCGTCATGCGTCCCTATCTGCATCGCCCGTGCGGGGGCAGCAAGGGCTTCAGGCGCGTTCCAGCGCCAGCCGCCCGGCAAGCGCGGCGAAGGCGGCGGCGAAGCCGCGGTTGAGCCAGCGCATGGCGCCGTCGCTCGCCAGCAGCCAGTCGCGCGCGGTGGCGGCGAACAGGCCGTAGATCACGAAGACGGCGAATGTCATCGCCATGAAGATGCCGCCGAGCAGGACCGTCTCCCGCGTCACCGTCGCCGGGTCGCCCGACAGGAACGGTGTCAGGAGCGAGAGGAAGAAGATCGAGAGCTTCGGGTTCAGGATGTTGATGAGCGCCCCGCGCCGCGCGGTCACCCAGCCGCTCTCGGCCTGAAGCCGCGGCTCCACCCGCAGCGCGCCCCCCGAGCGCAGCGCGCTCCAGGCGAGAAACAGGAGATAGCCCACGCCCGCGAACTTCACGACGTTGAAGGCGACGGCGGAGGTGTGGAGCACGGCCGCCAGCCCCAGCGTCGCGGCCAGCAGGTGCGGCACGATCCCGAAGGTGCAGCCGAGCGCCGCCCAGATCGAGGCTCGCCGCCCGCGCCCCAGACCGATTGCGAGCGTGTAGAGGACGCCCGTTCCCGGCGCGATGACGACGACGAAGGCGGTGACGAGAAACTGGGTCGACAGCATGGAGCACACCTACCTTGTGACGAGATCGGGACCGGAGCGGAAGAAGCTGACGTCATTGGTGAAGATGCTGTCGGGCACCAGCCGGATCAGTCGGCCATCGGGGTCGTCGATGCGGGCGACCTCGTCGATGAACCAGGCGTTCCAGCTCCCGGGCGGGCCGAGGTAGCGGGTCAGGAGCCGTCGAAACAGCGCGGGGTCCATCGGCCCGACCGTCGCGCGCCCGCGCAGTCCGAGGTGACGCAGGATGCCGGCATCGTTGTCGTAGTCCACGATCTCCACCGCGACGCGCGGGTCGCGGGTCACTCGTTGGGTCGAGGCGTTGCCCGTGCCCCCAAGCATCCAGAGCGTGCCATCCTCCCACTGGAACCAGACCGGCGCATTCCGGGGCGCACCGTCCTGGTCAACCGTGGCGAGATTGGCCATCAGGGGAAGCCGAAGGACATCCTCGGGGTCGAAGGCCGTCTTCATCGGGACAGGCTGCGCAGATGGGTTGGAACGGGTCAAGCCGCGCCTCGTCCGACGCGTCCGGCCGAGGGACGCCGCGAACACCTCGCCATAACTGTCGAATACGGCTCAGGCCGGGACGCGCAGGACGCGGGGAACCTTGAACTCCACGTCCTCCTTCGCGGTCTCCACGAGTTCGACGGTCACGTCGTAGCGGACGCGGAATGCGTCGATCACCTCGTCCACTAGAACCTCCGGCGCGCTGGCTCCCGCCGTGATGCCGAGCGCCGCGATCCCCTCCAGTGCGCGCCAGTCGATGTCGGCGGCGCGCTGGACGAGCTGCGCGTAGGGGCAGCCGGCGCGCGCGCCGACCTCGACCAGCCGCTTGGAGTTGGAGGAGTTCGGCGCGCCCACGACCAGCATCGCGTCGGCGCGCGGCGCCATGGCCTTCACCGCCTCCTGCCGGTTGGTGGTCGCGTAGCAGATGTCCTCCTTGTGGGGACCCACGATGGCCGGGAACCGGGCCTCGAGCGCCTCGACGATGTCCGCGGTGTCGTCCACGCTGAGGGTCGTCTGCGTGACGAAGGCGAGCTTCCGAGGATCGCGCACCTCGACGCGGGCCACGTCCTCGACCGTTTCCACCAGCAGGACCTCGCCCTGGGGCAGCTGGCCCATGGTGCCGATGGTCTCGGGATGGCCGGCATGGCCGATCATGATCATCTGCAGCCCGTTCTCGTGGTGGCGAGCGGCCTCGATATGGACCTTGGATACCAGCGGGCAGGTTGCGTCGACATAGATCATCTCGCGCCGGGCGGCCTCGGCCGGCACGGCCCTCGGCACGCCGTGGGCCGAGAAGATCACCGGCCGGTCGTCCGGGCATTCGTCCAGTTCCTCGACGAAGACGGCGCCCTTGGCCTTCAGGTCCTCGACGACGTAGCGGTTGTGCACGATCTCGTGGCGCACGTAGACGGGCGGTCCCCATTTCTCGATCGCCATCTCCACGATCTTGATGGCACGGTCGACGCCGGCGCAGAACCCGCGCGGCGCGGCGAGAAGGATGGTAAGGGGAGGCTTGGTCATGTCGGCGCTCGGCAATGGGCTGTCCGGTCTGCGTGAGGACAGAGGTAAGGTTTTCGCGGCCACGCGTCCAGCCCGGGTCTTGCCTTCCAGCAGGTGGAAGGTTGCATATCCCGGGGCAGCAAGGCGGAGGAACGGATGATCATGCGAAGGACGATGGCGTTGACGGCGGCGGGCAGCGTGGGGCTGACCGCGCTCGTGCTGGTTGCCTGGAACCCTTTCGGTGCGGGGGCAACCCAGCATGCGCCCGGCGCGATCCTGCGGTGGCAGGATCCCGAACTCGTCGCGCGGGGCGGGGAGATCTACGCGGCCGAATGCGCGGACTGCCATGGCGCGAACCTGCAGGGCCAGCCGGACTGGCGCGAGCGGCTGCCGACCGGCCGGCTTCCCGCGCCGCCCCACGACGAGACGGGCCATACCTGGCACCACCCGGACGAAGTGCTCATCGCCATCACCAGCCTCGGGACGGAGACCGTCGTCGGCGGAGGATACGAAAGCGACATGCCCGGGTTCGGGGACAGACTCGGCGCGGAGGAGATCGTGGCGGTGCTCAGCTACATCAAGTCGACATGGCCGGTGGAGGTCATCGCCATCCACGACGACATCAACGCACGGGCCGCGGAGTGATCCGGCGGCCTCAGCTCTGAGACGTCGTCGCTTCGTCCCGCTCGTCCCGCGCGCGTTCGGTGCGCGGCTCGCGCGGGGGACGGCCGATGACTTCCTTGAGATCGTCGAGCTCGATGAAATTGTCGGCCTGCCGACGCAGGTCATCGGCGATCATCGGCGGCTGCGAGCGGATGGTCGAGACGATCGAGACCCGGACGCCGCGGCGCTGAAGCCCCTCCACCAGCGGCTTGAAGTCGCCGTCGCCCGAGAAGAGCACGATGTGATCCACGTATTGCGCAATCTCCATGGCGTCGACCGCCAGCTCGATGTCCATGTTCCCCTTCACCTTGCGCCGTCCGGTGGAGTCGGTGAACTCCTTGGCGGGCTTCGTGACCATCGTGAAGCCGTTGTATTGCAGCCAGTCCACGAGGGGACGAATCGGGGAATACTCCTCGTTCTCGAGAAGCGCCGTGTAGTAGAAGGCGCGCAGCAGCTTGCCTCGCTGCATGAATTCCTGCCGCAGAAGCTTGTAGTCGATATCGAAGGTCAAGGCCTTCGCCGCTGCGTAAAGGTTGGACCCGTCAATGAAGAGCGCCAGCCTTTCGTCCCTGTAAAACATCCGTAGGTCCCATTGCCAATGTGGCTAAGCCGTCAAAAATGCCCTAAATCTGCAACCGGGCGCGAGGTGACGCAACAACTTGCGATCTAAACTCGGCGAAGTTTCCCAAGAAAGCAAGTGTACCGATAGATGCCTTGCAATCTAATGTTTGACGAAAAGATGCAAGAAACGAAATGCGCTGGTCGGCCGAAAACCGCCCTCGTCGCGCTCGGCGCGAACCTTCCGTGGCAGGATTTGCCGCCCGAACACGCCGTCGCGGCCGCGATGGACCGGCTGGCAACGCGATGTCGCGGCCCCGTTCGGCGCAGCCGCCTGTGGCGAACGCCGGCCTTTCCGCCCGGTTCGGGCCCGTCCTTCGTGAACGCCGCTATGTCGGTGGACTGGGCCGGGACGCCGGAGGCGTTGCTGGATGTGCTCCACGAGACGGAAGCGTCCTTCGGCCGGACCCGCACCGCGCGATGGGAGGCGCGGATCATGGATCTCGATCTTCTGGCAATCGGGGACCGTGTCTTGCCGGATTTGCGCGGCTACCGGCGCTGGGCCGCTCTCGCCACCGAAGAGGCCGCTTCGCGCAGCCCCGACCGGCTGATCCTGCCCCATCCCCGCATGACCGAGCGTGCCTTCGTCCTCGTGCCGCTCGCCGAGGTCGCACCGGACTGGCGTCACCCGGTGACGGGACGTAGCGTCGCCCAAATGCTCTCGGATCTGCCGGCAGGGGCGCTGGAGGGCGTTTCACCCGTTCCGGATGGTTGAGTGTAGCCCATGGACCTGGCCGAATCGCCTTGTCTTCGGGCTCGCGAGACTATAAAGACGCGTCTTCCAGCTTCAGCCGCCCGACCCGGAGGACCCGCATGGCCCGCGTGACCGTAGAAGACTGCGTCGACAAGGTGCCCAATCGTTTCGAGCTCGTCATGCTCGCCGCCCATCGTGCGCGCGAGATCTCTTCCGGCTCCCCGCTCACGATCGACCGCGACAACGACAAGAACCCCGTCGTCGCCCTGCGCGAGATCGCCGAGGAGACGCAGGGCGCCGAGGATCTGCGCGAGCGTCTGATCTCCAGCCACCAGACCCAGATCGAGGTGGACGAACCCGAGGAGGACGCCATGGCCCTTCTGCAGGGCGGCGAGCGTGAGCGTGACCGCCCCGATGCGGACGCGATGGACGACGAGGAACTGCTTCGGAAGATGCTGCAGGACGCGCAGTCGCAGAAATGAACCGGCCGGTCCGCCGGCCGATCACGGGATGACGGCCCCAGATGATCGATGCCGACGACCTGCTGAGCCTGGTCAGGAACTACAACCCGAAAACGAACGAGGCGCTGATCCGAGGCGCCTACGACTACGCCCGCAGGATGCATGACGGGCAGAATCGGCATTCGGGCGAGCCCTATTTCACCCATCCCGTCGCCGTTGCTGCCATCCTGACCGAGCAGAGGCTCGACGACGCCACGATCGTGACGGCGCTCCTGCACGACACGATCGAGGACACCAAGGGCACCTACAACGAGATCGCCGAGGAGTTCGGTCGAGACGTGGCGGAACTCGTCGACGGGGTCACGAAACTCACCAATCTCGAACTCTCCTCCCGCGAGACGCGGCAGGCGGAGAACTTCCGCAAGCTCTTCATGGCGATGTCGAAGGATCTGCGCGTGATCCTCGTGAAGCTCGCCGACCGCCTGCATAACATGCGCACCATCAAGGCCATGCGACCGGAGAAGCAGGCCCAGAAGGCGCGCGAGACGATGGACATCTACGCGCCGCTCGCCGGTCGGATGGGCATGCAGTGGATGCGCGAGGAACTCGAGGATCTCGCCTTCCGCGTGC
>CAZUVG010000183.1:5960-6273 GCA_964623765.1 uncultured Roseicyclus sp. | reverse complement strand
GTCCCTTGCCCGGTCTAATCGGCATCGAACCAGCAGGGGTGGACGTATGAGAGTGCTTGTATCGGTCTTGCTTCTTCTCGCCTTCTCGGGCGCTGTCGCAGCCCAGGAGCAGGTACCGGCCACGCTGGTCGGGCATGCCGTCCTGCCGGCCTTTTCCTTCTCGACACCGCCAGCCGATGCGCCGCATGACGCCTTCGTGTCCGGCAAGTTCCTGCAGGCCGATGCCCGGGTCGATCAGCCCTTTTCGGTGGAGCGGCCAACTGGTCTCTCGACACCGTTCCTGGGGCAGCCTGTGCAGGGCTTCTCGGGGTTC